>CAIVXP010000081.1 GCA_903909905.1 Akkermansiaceae bacterium | reverse complement strand
CTGCTCGAACACCGCGGGCTCAAGGTGCTGATGCAGAAATTTGATCCCTATCTCAATGTCGATCCCGGCACCATGTCGCCTTATCAGCATGGTGAGGTCTATGTGCTCGATGACGGTGCGGAGACCGACCTCGACCTTGGTCACTACGAACGCTTCACCTCCGGCGTGCTGTCGCGAATGAACAACCTGACATCGGGTCAGGTCTTCGACTCGGTAATCCGCAAAGAGCGGCGCGGCGAGTACTTGGGCAAGACTGTGCAGTTCATTCCGCATGTGACCGATGAGATCAAGGCGCGCATCTATGAAGTCGCGGAAAAAAATCCCGATGTCGATGTGCTCATCACCGAAATTGGCGGCACCGTAGGCGACATGGAGGGCCTACTTTTTCTCGAAGCGCTGAGGCAGTACGCGCTGGAAGTCGGAAAGGAAAATGTCTGTTTCATCCATGTCACGCTGTTGCCGTATATCAAGGCGGCGGGCGAGGCGAAGACCAAGCCAACCCAGCAATCGGTCGCCAAGCTGCGCGAGATCGGTATCCAGCCGGACATCATCATTTGCCGCACCGAGACCGACCTCGATGAGGAAAATCGCCGCAAGATTGCGATGTTCTGCAATGTCGAGCGCAAGAATGTTGTCGCGTTCCGCGATGTCGACCACTCGATCTATGAATGCCCGCTCGACCTGCGCCGCGACAAGATCGACCGCCTCGTGGTCGACAAGATCGGCCTAGGTCACACGCCATCGCCGGCGCTCGAGAGCTGGGAGCGATTCGTCCAGCGGGTGATCCATCCCAAGCACAAGGTCACCATCGCGGTGGCCGGAAAATACATCGAGCTGCAGGATGCTTACAAATCGATCTATGAATCGCTGATCCATGCTGGCGCTCATCACGACACCAAGGTGCATGTCGTGCGGGTCGATGCCGAAGAGATCGAGGACAAGGGCGCGCGCGAGGTCATTGGATTGGTCGATGGCATTTTGGTGCCCGGCGGTTTCGGTGATCGCGGTACCGAAGGGAAAATCCTTGCAGCGAAGTACGCGCGTGAGAAACGCATTCCGTATTTCGGCATTTGCCTCGGCATGCAAATCGCGACCATCGAGTTTGCGCGCAATGTCTGCGGGCTCAAGGGGGCGAACTCCACTGAATTCGACAAAGCCACGCCGCATCCGGTGATCTGTCTGCAAGAAGAGCAGAAGGGGGTTGAGGACATGGGTGCGACCATGCGTCTGGGTGCCTCGCAAGCGATTCTCTTTGCCGGAACGCGCGCCGCGCAGCTTTATGGCAATGCCGAGCGCATTCAGGAACGCCACCGTCACCGCTACGAATTTAATTCGGACTACCAGGAGCGCTTGCAGGAAAAGGGCCTCGTCATTTCATCGGTATCCGCCGACGAGGGCTTGGTGGAAATTGTTGAGCTGCCGGAGCATCCGTTTTACATCGGCGCGCAGTTCCACCCGGAATTCCAATCAAAGCCGAATCACCCGCACCCGCTTTTCTCCGGATTCGTCGCAGCGGCGCTCGAGCATTCGCAGCGGGAGGGGTGAAGAAAGTTTTAAGTTTCAAGTGGGCAGTTGGTCGAAGACAGAAGACAGAAGATGAAGAAGCGGCCTCTTCAGGAGCCATTCTTCTCCCTTCCATCCGCAAATCAGTGGTAAACCTAATGCGTGCCGCTGCGCATCTCACTTGCCCATGCGTCTGATCGGCCTTGGGCTCTCGGCGACTTGGGGGACAAGTTCCGGTTCGCGGCGATAACTTGAGCGCATGTGGGCGGCGAGGATTTCATCGGCACGCTTGAGGATCGAGTGGCGGCAAAAATCCTCGAGGCTCTCCGATCTCACGATGCGGCTTGCGCGATCGACCCTGCTAAATTCGTCGTGAGATTGAAAGAGCGTCCGCCAATGTGATCCGTGCGGATCCTGCGAGCGCATTCTGGCTTCTTCGCGTTCGATGGCATCCGAGGCATGGCGCAGAAATTCGGGCGTGCGCTTGCCCTTGGGGCCCAAGTACTGGCGAATGGTATTTTCGCTGTAGGCGGTTTGCATGGAAAGCCATTGCCGGTCGCGCCCAAGGCCTGCCAAGCGCCGTTTCAAATGCTCAAAGGGTATCACCCGGCCAACATAAAGTACGGCCTTACTTCGATGAATGAAAATCTGATAGACATTACATAGACAATTTGCATATCATTGAGATCAAAGCTTATGAATGGCGTGAACGAAAATAATTTTTTCCACCACGGGTCATTTCCCGTTCAAGTCGATGGATGTTGTCTTGAAAAAGATCATTTAAAGATCATTTCCGACCTTGCGAAGGATCAAGGCCGAGATCCTTACGAATACCTTGAGAGCCTTTTAAAGTGGATGCGGGAGCAGGGCTACGGGCCGCACGAATGAGACAAAATTTAGACACATTGTCTAAATTTGATCGGTGGAAAATCCTACTGATGACGGAGCTTTAGGTAAGCCAATTGGCACGGGTTACACCTTCATCAGGTCGGCCTCCTTCGCGACGGCGAGTTCGTCGATCCGTTTGGTGTACTTGTTGGTGAGGGTCTGGACTTCTTCCTCGAAGTCCTTTTGTCCGTCCTCGGTGATGAGGTTGTTGGCCTTCATTTTTTTGGCGGCGTCCATGCCGTCCTTGCGGGCGGCGCGGAGGCGGACTTTGGCCTCCTCGGCGAGTTGCTTGATGAGCTTGACCATGTCGCGGCGGCGTTCCTCGGAGAGTTCGGGGATCGGGACGCGCAGTGAGCGATCGGCGGCGGCGGGGTTGAGGCCGAGTTTGCATTCGCGGATCGCGCGTTCGATGTCGCGGGTGGTCGAGGGGTCGAAAGGTTGGACCATGAGCATGCGCGGCTCGGGCGTGCTGATGACCGCGAGGCTCTTGAGTTTGCTCACGGCGCCGTAGGCTTGGACATGGACATCGAGGTTTTCGATCAGCGCGGGGCTGGCCTTGCCGGTGCGCACGCCGGCAAATTCATGGGTGAGGTAATCCACGCATTTTTGCATGGCTTCTTCGACTTCGAGGATGGCGGTGTCCGGGTCCATGATGATTTGAAGGTTGGATGTTGAGTGAGAAATTTGCTTAGGAAAATTTTATTCGCCGTGAACGAGTGTGCCGATCGGTTGACCGCGCAGCGCGTGGGAGAGGTTGCCGTGCGGGCCGAGGTCGAAGACGATGATCGGGATGTGGTTGTCCATGCAAAGGCTGAACGCAGTGGTGTCCATCACATTGAGGCGTTGTGAAATGCACTGGTGGAAGGTGACTGACTCGAAGCGGTTGGCGGCCGGGTTCTTGTGAGGATCGCAATCGTAAACGCCGTCGACTTGGGTTGCCTTTAGGATTACATCGGCGCCCATTTCGCTGGCGCGGAGAGCGGCGGTCGTGTCAGTCGAGAAAAACGGATTGCCGGTGCCGGCGCCGAAGATCACCACTTTGCCATCGGCGAGTTGGCGTTCGGCGCGGCGGCGGATGAATGGCTCGGCGACATTTTTCATTTCGATGGCCGATTGCACGACGCACTCGACGCCGTGGTGGCTGAGCGCGCCTTCGATAGCGAGCGCGTTCATCACGGTGGCGAGCATGCCGACATAATCGGCGGTGGCGCGATCCATGCCGCGTGCTGAGGCGCTGGCGCCGCGCCAGAAATGTCCGCCGCCGACGACGATGCCGAGTTGCAGGCCGAGGTCGACTGCCTCTTTGATTTCTCGTGCGATGCGATCGACGATTTCCGGAGAGATGTTGTCCTGCGATCCTTTTTCGCGGAGTGCTTCGCCGCTGAGTTTGAGAATGGCGCGTTTGAAGGGGCGGGGATCTTTGGTGGCGGATTTCATGCGTGGCGTGGTTGGGCCATCAAAGGCGATGATGCGGTAGCTTGCAAAGGCAAAACCGCGGGATCATTGCGCGGCTGGTCCAGGGGCGAGCGTGAAGCGTGAGGCGAGATCGCGCAGGTGGGATTTTGCGTCGTCGGCGCCCACGATCGCGATGTTCACATTGAGCGGTTTTTTGAGCGGCAGCTGGTAGGCCTCGAGGGTTTTGCGCAAGGCGCCGATCGCGAGCTTGAGGATCTGGCGCGCGGTGAGGTCGACCTCCGGCGGGATCGCGAGCTGCGAGATATCGATGCGGGTATCGAGGCCATCGGGTGTCATTTCCGCATCGATGGTGAAATTACAGAGCACCAGCAGGTTGGCTTCCTGGACTTTGTAATTCGCGTTGTTGCTGGGCAGCAGGTGCGGGCTGCGGATGACCTCGACGAGGGCCTCGGGAAAATCGCCGCTCATGGCCATCGGGCGCGATGCGATGCAGGCTTGCAGGGATTCACCGCCGTCCGAGACCGCCTCATCCACATTGGTGCCCTGAAGGCTGAGCGGTTCGAAGATTGGCACGACGGAGATCGTGCTTGCTGGGGCATTGATGCATAGAAGGGCCGCGATCAGCAGAAAAAATGGTGGTTTCATGACACCATCATGCACCCATGATGCGATCATGGCGAGGGGAAAGGCGTTGCTCCGCGCTTGCCAAGCGGGATGCGCGTGGTTTGTGATGGGGCATGGACCAACTGGGCAAGGCAAGATGCGTGATCGACATCGAAGTCGATGGATTGCGGCGCATGGCGGATCGCCTCGATGGGGCTTTTCCGCAAGTGGTCGAAATGCTGCGCGAAACCCTCGGTCGCCGTGGCAAGATCGTCGTGGTCGGCGTCGGTAAATCCGGCAACATTGGTCAGAAAATTGCCGCGACTTTCAACTCGACCGGGGCCACCGCGGTGGTGCTCGATTCGCAAAACGCGCTGCATGGTGATCTGGGTTTGCTCAACGACGGCGATGCGGTGCTGGCACTTTCCTACTCCGGCGAAACCCGCGAGCTGCTCGATCTCATGCCGTTCATCCGGCGCTTCGATGTCGGCATTGTCGCGCTCACGGGCAAGCCCGAGTCGACACTCGCGCAGCTAGCGGATCTTTCCTTGGACACCTCGGTCGAACGCGAGGCCTGCCCTTTGAATCTTGCGCCGACTTCCTCATCGACCGCGATGCTGGTGATGGGCGATGCCCTGGCGATGGTGCTGCTCGAAGCCCGCGGCTTCAGTGAGGATGACTTTGCGCGATTCCATCCAGGCGGCTCTTTGGGCCGGGCTTTGCTGACGCGGGTTTCCGACATCATGCGTTGCGATGCCCAGCTGCCAGTCGTCAGTGAAAATGCGGATGTCTTTGCCGCGCTCGACGCGATGAAGAATGCGCGGGCCGGCGCATGTCTGATCCTTGATTCGCGAGGCTGTTTGGCAGGGATTTTCACTCATGGTGATTTTGCGCGCTGCTTCCGCGCAGATCCGCTGCTTGGCGATAAGTTAGTGGCAGGACTGATGACCCCAAGTCCGGTCACAGTGAACGCCGATGCCCTTGCCGTCGAGGTCCTGCGGACACTGGGCGAGAACCGCATCGATGACATCGTGGTGCTGGATGAGGCTGGAAAACCCGTCGGTTTGATCGACACGCAGGACTTGGCGCGTTTGAAAATCGTCTGATTTTTCGCAGCTCTGTTTTATCTAACAGATTTGAAAAAAATCCGCGTTTGATCCGTTGCGCGGTGGGGACTGCTGTTTTAGGTTGGATCAAAGGATACAACCATGGGACTTGAGAAAATCACCCGAAAGCTCCAGGAAGCCCTGCAGGCCGCGCAGGGGATTGCTTCGAAATCGGCCCATCCGGAACTCAAAAGCGCGCATGTGCTGTTGGCTTTGTTGCAGCAGGAGGGGGGCATCGCGGTGCCGATCCTGCAGAAGGCCGGAGTCGACATCACGACGCTGAAGGCGGCGGTTGCCAACGCGCTGGGCCGCGAGCCGAGCGTGCAAGGGGCATCGACGCAACCACAGATCAGCGTTGGGCTTCGTGCGACGCTCGATGCTGCCGATGAGGTGCGCGAGTCGCTTGGCGATGAGTTTTTGAGTGTTGAGCATTTCTTGCTTGGTTCGTTGAAAGGGGATTCGCCTGCAGGCAAATTGCTCAAGGAAGCGGGGCTCGATGAAAAGAAGGCGCGTGATGCGGTGAAGGATGTTCGCGGGTCGCAAAAAGTGACCGATGAAAATCCCGAGGGTAAATACCAGACGCTGGAAAAATATGGCACCGACCTCACCGCTCGCGCGCGGGCGGGCAAGATTGACCCTGTGATCGGGCGCGATCATGAGATCCGGCGCGTGCTGCAGGTGCTTTCGCGCAGAACGAAGAACAATCCGGTGCTGATTGGTGAACCGGGCGTGGGCAAGACGGCGATTGTCGAAGGTCTCGCGCGGAGGATCGTTTCCGGCGATGTGCCGGACTCGATGAAGAACAAGCGCGTCATCGTGATGGACCTTGGCGGCATGCTTGCGGGGGCGAAGTACCGCGGTGAGTTTGAGGATCGCTTGAAGGCATTTCTCAAGGAAGTGACCGAGGCCGAGGGGAGGATCATTTTGTTCATCGACGAGTTGCACACGATTGTCGGTGCCGGTGCGAGCGAAGGTGCGGTCGACGCGTCGAATTTGCTCAAGCCGCAACTCGCCCGCGGCGAGCTGCACGCCATCGGCGCGACCACGCTCGATGAATACCGCAAGCACATCGAGAAGGATGCCGCGCTTGAGCGGCGGTTCCAACCGGTGATGGTGGGCGAGCCATCGGTCGAGGACACGGTGGCGATCTTGCGCGGGCTCAAGGAGCGCTACGAAGTCCATCACGGCGTGCGTATTCAGGATGGTGCTTTGGTCGCCGCGGCGGCTTTGTCCGACCGCTACATTTCTGATCGTTTCCTACCCGACAAAGCGGTCGATTTGGTCGATGAGGCCGCATCGCGGCTCAAGATCGAGCTCGACTCGATGCCGACGGAGATTGATGCGCTCGAGCGTCAGATCATGCAGCTCGAGATGGAGAAAAAAGCTCTCGAAAAGGAAACCGACAAAGCCTCGGCCGCGAGGTTGGGCAAGGTGGTTGAGGAGCAGTCGAACCTGCGCGAGCAGTCGTCGGGCCTGATGGCGCAATGGCGTAATGAGAAGGCGGTGATCGATGAGGTTCGCAGCGCTCAAGGAAAAATCGAAGCTCTCAAGGGCGATGCCGAGCGGGCGCAGCGCATCGGCGATTTAACGCGTGCGTCGCAGATCACTTACGGCGATTTGCCCGCTGCGATGAAGTCGCTCGAAGTCGCCAAGGATCAACTTGCTGTGCTGCAGAAAAATGGCGCGATGCTCAAGGAAGAGGTCACCGAAGAGGACATCGCGCGGGTGGTGTCGTCGTGGACCGGAATTCCGGTCAACCGCTTGCAGGAAGGTGAAAAGCAAAAGCTTGTGCAGATGGAAGAACGCCTTGGTGCGCGGGTGGTGGGCCAAAAGCGTGCGATCAAGGCGGTGTCGAATGCCGTGCGACGCGCGCGTGCCGGACTGCAGGATGAGAACCGCCCGATCGGCTCGTTTTTGTTTCTCGGTCCGACCGGTGTCGGCAAGACCGAGCTGTCGAAAGCCTTGGCGGAATTTTTATTCGATGACGAAGGAGCGATGGTGCGCATCGACATGTCGGTATACATGGAAATGCACAGCGTTGCGCGATTGATCGGTGCTCCTCCGGGATATGTCGGCTACGAGGAGGGCGGGCAACTTTCCGAACATGTGCGTCGCAAGCCCTACTCGGTCGTACTTTTCGACGAGGTGGAAAAGGCGCATCACGATGTGTTCAATGTCCTGCTGCAGGTACTCGATGACGGCCGCATCACCGATGGACAGGGTCGCACGGTCGACTTTCGCAACACAGTGATCATTCTCACCTCCAACATCGGCTCGCAGTACATCCTTCACGAAGAGAATGCTGAGCAGCGCGAGGCAAAGGTCAATGAAGCGCTGCG
>CAIVXP010000080.1 GCA_903909905.1 Akkermansiaceae bacterium | reverse complement strand
GAGGCAAGCGTGTCGCCGATGAGCAAATCGTAGTTGCCGACGAGGCCCACGACATCACCGGCGTAGGCATCATCGACGGTTTCGCGATCGCGCGCAAAAAGCCGCTGCGAGTTGCCAAGTCGCATGCGTTCGCCGCTGCGCGTGTTGAGCACATTCATATCGCGCTCAAACTTGCCCGAGACAATGCGCACGAAGGCCACGCGGTCGCGGTGCTTGGGATTCATGTTCGCCTGAATCTTGAAAACAAAGGCGGAAAATTCCTCCGACGCCGGATCGATCGTGAGCTCGTCGCTCTCGCGCGGCAGCGGCGGTGGCGCGAGCTCAAGGAATCGATCGAGCAACATCTGCACACCAAAGTTGTTGGCGGCACTGCCGAAAAATACCGGCGTCAATTCACCGGCGAGCACCTTTTCCACATCGAAGTCCGCACCCGCGCCCTCAAGCAACTCCAGCTCGTCGCACACCTGCTGGTAAGTCGCCTCTTCCATCGCGGCCTTGACGCTTTCATCCTCGATGCCGGTCACCGACACCGGCGCGCGATAAGCACCATGCACGGTGCGTTCGAAGAGATGCACCTGCTTGTGCTCGCGATCATAAACGCCCTTGAAGCGCGGTCCGTCACCGAGCGGCCAATTCAACGGATAAGCATGAATGCCGAGCACGCTTTCAAGCTCGTCGAGCAAATCGAGCGTCGGCCGCGCCGGGCGGTCGAGCTTGTTCATGAAAGTGAAAATCGGCACGCCTCGGCGGCGGCAAACTTCAAACAATTTCCGCGTCTGGCTTTCAATGCCCTTGCCCGCATCGACCACCATCACCGCCGCATCCACAGCAGTCAGCACGCGATAAGTATCCTCCGAGAAGTCCTTGTGACCCGGCGTGTCGAGGATGTTGACGACACAATCCTTGTACTCAAATTGGAGAACGGTCGAGCTCACCGAAATGCCGCGCTGTTTTTCCAGCTCCATCCAGTCGGAGGTGGTCGCACGCTGGTTTTTGCGCGCGGTCACGCTGCCGGCTAGCTGCAAAGCACCACCGTAGAGCAGAAATTTTTCCGTCAGCGTCGTTTTGCCGGCATCCGGGTGCGAAATGATCGCAAACGAACGACGGCGCTTCACCTCGCGTTGCAACGCGGGCGAGGGAACGGCATAGGAGGAAAGTGACATGAAATCGCGCCGCAGGGCTAAACCCGCGAGGGCACGGAAGCAAGCGCGGATGAGCTGCCATGCGCACATTGCACGAGCATCATCTTGCCCGCGCGGCGATTGCGTGAGAAACCAGCGCTGTGAACGCCCTCTTTGATCGCGACGGACCTTTCAAAGGGCGCAATGCGCGGCTTTTTGTCGTCTTCACGACCCTCTACAACGCGCGGGCCTATTACCCGGTGCTGGCGGTGCTTTTCACCGACCTCGGGCTGCGCCTCGAACAATACCTGCTGCTCAATGCCGTGTGGGCCGCAGCGATCTTCCTCTTCGAGGTGCCATCCGGCGCGCTCGCCGACACGCTTGGCCGCAAACGCCTGCTGGTGTTTTCCGCCGCGTTGATGGTGCTGGAAATGAGTGTCTTGCTCTTCGCTCCCAAGGACGGCGGCGCCCTTTTGTTCGCGCTTTGCCTGCTCAATCGTTTTCTCTCGGGCACTTCGGAAGCCGCCGCCAGCGGCGCGGATGAGGCGATCGTTTACGAATCCCTGCCGGAAAAAAATCGCGAGTCCGCATGGGATCAAGTCATGGCCACCGCGATGCGTTGGCGCTCCGCCGGCTATCTCGTCGCAATGACCCTCGGCGCGCTGCTCTACGATCCCTCGTGGTGGAACCGCCTCACGCCGGATGCTTTGCATGTCGACATCGATGTAGCACGACGCCTGCCCGTGTTGCTGGTCCTGCTGCAAGCGATCGCTTGCTTGTGGATCGCGCTGCGCTTTGAGGAAACCG
>CAIVXP010000079.1 GCA_903909905.1 Akkermansiaceae bacterium | reverse complement strand
GTCGTCGAACACCTTGTTCGCGAGCAAATTTACGCCAAAATGGGCCTGCCGCTGCCGACCGCCTCCAAGGCCCCCAACGCCCTGCTGGTCAACATTTCGGCCCGCCATTGCCACCTCACCCAAGATGCTGTCGAGGCACTCTTTGGTCCCGGCCATCAGCTGACCCCGATGAAAGGCCTCTATCAAGAGGGCCAATACGCCGCCAAGGAATCGGTCACCCTCATCGGCCCCCGCAGCCGCATCATTTCCAACCTCCGCATTCTCGGGCCCTGCCGCAACCTCAACCAGGTCGAGCTGGCCTACACCGATGCCATCTCGCTCGGCTTCGACATCCCCGTGCGCATGTCCGGCGACATCAAAGGCACCCCCGGCTGCATGCTCATGGGCCCCCACGGTTATTTCCAACTCGACGAAGGCGTCATCCGCGCCCAACCGCATGCTCACATGCACCCGGACGATGCCTCCTACTATGGAGTCAAGCACCTCGACATGATGAAACTCAAAATCCACGGCCCGCTCGCCATGACTTTCGATAACCTCGTCGTGCGAGTCGACCCGTCTTTCAAACTCGAAGTCCACATCGATACCGACGAAGGCAACGCCTGCGGACTCAAACCCGACACCTTCTGCGAACTGATCTCCTGATCCACCACCTCACACTGATCCACCAACAAACAACCACAACTCACTCCTAACATTATGAACCACGCAATCGGCATGATCGAAACCAAAGGCTACGTCGGCAACGTCGAAGCCACCGACGCAATGGCCAAGGCCGCCAATGTGCAAATCGTTAACCAAGTCCAGATCGGCGGCGCTTTTATGACCGTCCTGATCAAAGGTGACGTCGGCAGCGTCAAAGCCGCAGTCGACGCAGGCGCTGAAGCTGCCGGCCGCGTCGGCGAGCTGATTTCCGCCCACGTGATCGCCCGCCCGCACGCCGAACTCCTCGGCCAGTTCGGTCTTGCGTAAGCAGCCATCAATCATCGAATCCAACCATCAACCAATCACCAACTAAGACCATGGCCAAACAAGCAATCGGCATCATCGAAACCAAAGGCTTCATCTCGCTCGTCGAAGCATCCGACGCAGCACTCAAGGCAGCCGACATCAAAATGACCGGCTGGGAAAAAATCGGCTCGGGCCTCGTCACCGGATTCTTCGCCGGCGATGTCGCCGCCGTGAAGGCCGGCCTTGACGCCGCAGCCACCGCCGCCTCAAGCCTCGGCTCCGTCAGCTCCGTGCAAGTGATCCCACGCCCGCACGACGACCTCTCGAAGTTCGGCACTTGGATCGCCTGATCCATCGCACGCATCAACATCGACAGCCATGCTCGTTCTCATCGCCAACCTCGGCTCGACCTCTTTCAAATACCGCGTCTTCCTGATGGATGAACGCGGTGGAGTCGTCGTGGCCAAGGGTGGCTACGAGCGGGTCACCGATCACGCCGCGACCATCGACGACGCGCTCGCGACTTTGCAGCACGAGGGCGTCATCGACGATCCCTCCGAGATCGATGCGGTCGGTTTTAAGACGGTTCTCGGCAAAAATCTCAGCGGCTGCGTGATCGCCGATGAAAAAGTCATCGACGCGCTCGATGGATTTGCCGCCGTCGCGCCGGCACACAACCCGCCCTACGCGGCGGGCATCCGCCAGTTCGGCAAATCGATGCCGCACGCCAAACTCGTCGCTCTCTTCGAAACCGCATTCTACCAGTGGATCGATGAAGCCTCCGCGCAATACGCACTGCCAAGGGCATGGCGTGAAATTGGCATTCGCCGCTACGGTTTCCACGGCGCCAGCCACAAGTTCATCGCCGAACGCTCGGCCGAACTTTGCGGGCGCCAAGACGTTGCAGAAATTTCCCAGCGCCTCTACCTCGACGGGCCCGCACCCATCGCCGACAAGCCCTTCCGCGTGATCTCCTGCCACCTCGGCGGATCCAGCTCGGTCACCGGCATCCTCAATGGTGTCGCGATCGGCACCAGCATGGGCTTCTCGCCGCAAAGCGGACTCCCGCAAAACAACCGCGTCGGCGAACTCGACTCCGGCGCACTGCCCTACGCGATGCGCACCCTCGGCATCAGCCTCGAGGAAGCGGAACGCCAACTCACCAAAGAATCCGGCCTGCTTGGACTCTCCGGCGTTTCCAACGATGTGCGCGACATCGAAAAAGCCGCAGAGGAAGGTAACCCGGACGCACAACTCGCTCTCAATCACCTCGCCGCATCCATCCGCCACTGGATCGGCGCCTTCATGATCGAGCTCGGCGGCATCGACGCCCTCGTCTTCACCGCCGGCATCGGCGAAAACGGCCCCGAACTCCGCAAAGCGGTCTGCGCCAACCTCGAAACCTTCGGCATCAAACTCGATCCCGATAAAAACGCCGCTTGCCGCGCCACCGAAGCGGATATCAGCGCAAACGACTCTCCCGCAAAAATTTTTGTCATCCCCGCCAACGAGGAACTCGTCCTCGCGCGCGAAGTCTACCGACAAATCTCGAACCAACCATAACCAACCAATACCATGGCCAAACAAGCACTAGGACTACTCGAAACCCGCGGCCTCGCCTGCCTCGTTGTCGGCGTCGACGCGATGCTCAAATCCGCAAACGTCGAACTCGTCGGACCCATGAAACAAATCGGCAACGCCCTCTGCAACGCAGTCGTCACCGGTGATGTCGCAGCGGTCAAAAGCGCAATCGACTCCGGAGCCGCAGCTGCAGCTGCAGCCGGCGGTGAAGTGATCAGCGCCCATGTCATCGCCCGTCCCGACGAAGCGACCGACATCGTTCTGCCCAAGGACAACGCCGCCCGCGCCCCGCGCAAGTAAACCAATCATCGCGCCCGCGATTGCGAAAGCAACCTCGCGGGCGCACCTCCCACCCTCACGCCGATGTTCCTCGCTGAAGTCATTGGACAGGTCGTCTCGACCAAAAAAGACGAGCAAATGGTCGGCAGGAAACTCCTCCTGCTGCGCCCCAAGCTCGTCGACGAGAAGGACCCCACGAAATTCAAGGACGGACAAAACACCATCGTCGCCGTCGATACGGTCGGCGCCGGTGATGGCGAACTCGTCATGTTCTGCCAAGGCAGCTCGGCCCGCGCCGCGCAAGGCCTCAAGCAGATCCCGGTCGATGCCGCCATCATCGCGATCGTCGACCGCGTCGAAGTGAAGGGCAAGACCCTCTACAAGGACGCTTGAAGCCGTAGGCACAAGCTCACCCATTCCATTTCGCAACACCCCGTTACTCCGGGCCGATCCATCGGCCGGATCACACGCTGAACATGAAAACACTCGATCCCGATACCCTCCGCTCCGTCGTTGAGTCGGTTGTCTCAAGACTCTCCGCCACCCAAGCCAGCGCACCCGCCGCAAGCCCCGCCGCCAAAGCATCTTCATCGCCCGCAGGCTCCTGCGGCTGCGATTGCGGCCAAGGCCAAAACGCTGGGGTCTTCGGCTGCGTCGACAAAGCCGCCAACGCCGCCAACGCCGCCCACCTGCAACTTAAGAAGCTCGGCGTCGCAGGCCGCGCCAAGGTGATCGAAATCGTGAAAACCCTCGCCGTCGGCAACGCCGATGCATGGGGTCGCTTCGAAATGGACGAAACCAAGATCGGCCGCGTCGACCACAAAATCGCCAAACTCCTAATCACCAAAAATGTTCCCGGCACCGAGTGGCTCCACCCGGATGCAATGAGCGGCGACGGCGGTATCACGCTCGAAGAATACGCCCCCTTCGGCGTCGTCGGCGCAATCCTGCCCGTCACTCACTCGGTTCCTACCCTCACCGGCAATGTGATCAACATGGTCGCCGCCGGCAACGCGATCGTCTTCAACCCACACCCCGGTGGCGCCCGCAGCGCGGCGATGGCCGTGCGCGCCTACAACGAGGCAATCAAACGCGAACTCGGCATCGAGAACCTCATCACCACGATCGAAGAGCCAACCCTCGAGTCCTTCGACTCGATCTGCAAAAACCCGCTCATCCCGCTGCTCGCAATCACCGGTGGGCCCGCCGTGGTTGGCGCCGCGATGAAGTCCGGCAAACGCGCGATCTGCGCCGGCCCCGGCAACCCGGTGGTCGTGGTCGATGAAACCGCCGATCTCGCCAAAGCCGCACGCGGTATCGTCGAGGGCGGCGCCTTCGACAACAACCTGCTCTGCATCGGCGAAAAAGCAGTCTTCGTCGTCGCTTCCGTCTTCAACCGCTTCTGCGAGGAACTCGAAAAAGCCGGTGGCGCACGCATCAACGCGCAACAACTCGAAAAACTCACTGCCGCGGCATTCACCTTCAAGCCCGGCGAAGGCGGCGGATGCTCCCACGCCTCAGTCAACCGCGCGCTCGTCGGAGCCGATCCCTCAAAGCTCGCCGAACACGCAGGCACCACGGTCCCCTCGGGCACCCAGTTGCTGTTCGCGGAAACCGATGCCGATCATGCCTTCGTCCAGGAGGAGCAAATGATGCCGATGATACCGATCGTTTCCTGCCCGGATTTCTTCACCGCCGTGAAGGAAGCCAAACGCGCCGAACACAACTACCGTCACTCAGCGATCATCCACACCAAGGATGTCGATCACATGACTTACATGGCTCGCGAAATGGACACGACGATCTTCGTGAAAAACGGACCTTCCGTTGCCGGCCTCGGCCTCGGTGGCGAAGGCTACCTTTCCTACTCGATTGCCACCACCACCGGCGAAGGCATCACCACCCCCAAAACCTTCACCCGCACCCGCCGCTGCGTCCTCGTCGAAAACCTGCGCATCGTTTAATCTCCTACTTTCAGCATTTCAGTTTTTTAGCTTTTCAGCATTTACCCAATGATCCCCGCCCAAGTCGTAGGCCATGCGGTCAGCAGCCACAGCCATCCCTCACTCAAGGGATGTCGCATGTTGCTCTGCCAACAGCTCGACGCAAACGGCGCTCTCACCGGCGCACCCATGATCGCCATCGATCACTTCGGCGCCGGACTCCACTCCAAGGTCTTCATCTCCACCGATGGCATCGGCGCACGCGACCTCGTCCACGACAAGAGCTCACCCGTCCGCAATTTCATCCAAGGTGTGATCGACTGAATAAATGCTGAAAAACTGAAAAACTGAAATGCTGAAAGAAACCTTCATGACACCGCAATTTCGACCATTTTCTGCAAATCATCCGCAAAGCTCCAACTCTTCAATTTCGGCTTTTCAGCATTTCAGTTTCTCAGCTTTTACCCCTCTTCCTCTTTTGCTCTTCATTTCAGCTTTTCAGCTTTTCAGTTTTT
>CAIVXP010000078.1 GCA_903909905.1 Akkermansiaceae bacterium | reverse complement strand
GGCTCTACAATTCCAGCATGTCGAGCTATGGAATCACTCAGAGTGGTAGCGCTGGCAGCTACACCTACTCGGTGACCACTGCCTTGGCCAACCGCCCGGTGGTGTATGTCTCTTGGTTCGATGCGGCGCGGATGGCCAACTGGATGATGAATGGCCAAGGCAGCGGCAGCACAGAGACGGGAGCTTACACGCTCAATGGTGCGACCAGCGGTATCTTTCTGGCGAACGCTGGAGCCCAAGTCTACATCCCCACCGAAGACGAGTGGTACAAGGCGGCCTACTACAATGGAGCCACCTCGACTTACTCGCTCTACCCGAACGGCCAGAACAGCATCACGAGCGCGGATGCGAATTACCGCTCCGCCGCATCAACTGACGTCGGCAGCTTCAGCAGTGATCCAAGCTCATATGGGACATTTGACCAAGGAGGCAATGTCTGGGAATGGAATGACGCGGTGATCGACGGCTCGTGGCGCGGGCTGCGCGGGGGCTCCTGGGGCGGCAACACCAACTACCTCTTCATGCGCTCCTCGAACCGCGACGCCCTCGGCGACCCGTCGGGCGAGTACAGCTCCTTCCTCATCGGGTTCCGTCTCGCCAGTGTTCCTGAACCAAGCTCGTTGGTCCTGTCGGTGTTGGCCAGCAGTGTGGTGCTGCTCCGCCGGAAACGTTAGTTCTTCCCTTTGATTCTTTATCCCTTTGTCCTTTTGAAACGCAGGGGCGGGCTTTCGGGTCCGCCTTTTGCTGTTGTGTGGGAACCAAGCTGGCGTTTACCCCCCGCAGCAGGCGGCGGATTTTTTTCGAGAAAAGATGAAGCCAAGCGGAGCCGACTTGCCAGTGGTCGTCAGCAGGCGTCTGAGAGCCAGCTACTTTTTCCGTTGAGGTCGGTGTTGGAGTCGTGGCCGCATCGCCCTACCGATTGGGAAAATGGTAGGGCGGACCGGCCTCGGTCCGCCGAAGAATTTACGCCTGCGGCGGTGAGTCGGCGCCGCAGGGCCGCGTCGCCCTACCGGGGATTTTGGCAAAATGCAGATGCATTCAATTTGTCTGGGAAATAGTATGAAGACAATCACCTTGCGATACTGTGAAACCGTGATACACATAAACCTTATGAAAAACATCACTCTCGCCCTTGATGAGGACACTTACCGCAAGGCCCGCATCGCCGCCGCGCGCCGGGACACTTCTGTCTCTTCCTTGGTGAAACAATACCTCCAGACCCTCGCTGCCACGGAAGCAGTGCCCGAAAAACCCGCCCACGAGCTGGAATCCTTGCTCGCGGAAATCGCCAAGCGCCACCCCGGCTTCACCTGCCGTGACAACCTTTCCCGCGAAGCCCTCTACGAAAGCCGCCGCTGATGGTCTTCGTCGACACCAACATCCTGCTTTACGCCATTTCCACCCATCCAAGTGAGGCGGAGAAGAATCAAAAAGCCAGGGCGATCCTCGGTGGCTCGGGCCTCGTGTTTTCAGTCCAGGTCTTGCAGGAATTCTATGTTCAAGCGACCCGCCCCACCCGCACCGACCCATTGACCCACGAGGAAGCCACCGCACTCATTCAATACTGGCTCCGCCACCGCATCATACCAATCACCGTTCAGGTCATGCAGGATGCCCTCGACATCAAGAAACGCTACCAGACCTCTTACTGGGACGCCGCCATCCTCGCCGCCGCCGCCTCCGCAGGCTGTTCCGATCTCTTATCCGAAGACCTCAACCCCGGTCAAAGCTACAACAGCGTCCGCGTCATCAACCCCTTTCTGAAAAACTGATTTCGTGCGCATCGCCCTACTGGGCATTCATGAAGTGTCCCGCAAGATGCGTGACACGGTCGGCTGGACGCCGGCGCTCCCCTACGAAGAAGCGGCCTCTTCTTCCCCAATCACCAATCACAAATAACCTATCCCTCTTCCCCTCCGCGTTCCTTTGCGACCTTTGCGGCTCGGCGGTAAATCTTTTCTGAAAGAGTCGGCGCCGCGAGGCCGCATCGCCCTACCGGGCTTGAGGGGTGGGCTGGTGCAATTATTTCTCTTTTTTAACTTTTCCTAAATTTTTCCACTTGCGCGAATGGGGCGTGTGTATTAGGTGTCTCTCGTCGCAAGACAAGGCGGTCCGACTGAGATGCCCTTCAGGTTATTGGGTTTTTCCTGTTGGGATGATCGGTCGGGCCGCTTCTTTTTTACCGGGCTCGGCTAATGGCGAGCTGATCCGATCCACCGCCCCAGACGGGCATTTTCCCGCGAAATGGGGATTGGGCCGCGGCCGCAAATCTGCTAGAAGTGAGTCATGAGATTGATCCGTTTTGGTGATTCCGGCCGCGAAGAGCCGGGGGTTTTGCTGCCTGACGGGCGGCGGGTGGATGCCAGTGGCGAATTTCATGATTACGACGAGGGGTTTTTTGCCTCGGGCGGGCTCGAGGGTTTGGCGGAGTGGGTGGCGGATGGCTGTTCGGGCGGGGCCTTGATCGATCCTGCGGCGCGGCTGGGCCCACCGGTGAACCGGCCATCGAAAATTGTCTGCGTCGGGAAAAATTATTTGGATCATGCCAAGGAAATGGGCGGCGAGATTCCCTCCGAGCCGGTGCTTTTCATGAAGGCGAGCAGCGCCTGGAGCGGTCCGCACGACGATGTGATCAGTCCGCGTGGCGGCACCAAGATGGATTACGAGGTTGAGCTCGCATTGGTCATCGGCCGGACGGCGTCATGCATCGACGAGCGTGAGGCGATGGATCATGTCGCGGGATACTCGGTGTTTTGCGATTACTCCGAGCGGTCGTTTCAATTGGAGACCGGGGGTCAGTGGACCAAGGGCAAGAGTGCCGACAGTTTCGCGCCGATGGGGCCATGGTTGGTGACGGGCGATGAGGTCACTGACCCGCAGAAACTTCGGCTCTGGTGCAAGGTGAATGGCGAGCTGCGGCAGAATAGCTGGACCGGCGACATGCTGTGCTCTGTGCGACACTTGGTAGCATACATCAGCCGCTTCATGACCTTGTTGCCGGGCGATGTGGTCGCGACCGGCACGCCGGCGGGCGTGGCCCTGGGCATGTCGCCGCCGCGTTATCTGCAGGCTGGGGATTTTGTCGAATGCGGCATCGAGGGCCTCGGGGAGTTGGCGCAGCGCGTGGTGGCGAACCATGTAACATGAAGGCCGGTTTCTCCAAAACCTGGAAGGCATTGCTTTCGTGGCCGAAACCACCGGGCGAGCGCTATGCTGCCTGCGAATTTTGCGACACTTTGCACGAAGCCGGAACGCTAGAAGAAGGTGCCGCGGCGAGCTGCTTGCGCTGCGGCACGGTACTTTACCAGAACCGCGTGGCATCACTCACAAGGGCCTCGGCATGCTCGCTTGCGGCGTTGATCCTGATGGCGCTCGCGCATGTGTTTCCCTTTCTCACGATGGACGCCGCGACGCTGCGCAAAAGCCTCACGCTGCTGGGTGCGGCGGTGGCGCTGATCGATGAAGGCGCGCCCATCCTTGGCATCACCATCGTGCTTTTTACCATCGTCTCGCCCTTTGTGCTGGCCGGCGGGATGCTGTATGTGAGCCTGCCACTGATGTTTGGCCGCCTGCTTCCCGGCTCGTTCACGATCGCGAAGTGGATGCACCTCAGCGAACCATGGAACATGGTCGAAGTTTTCCTGCTCGGCGTGCTGGTGAGTTTGTTGAAATTGGGGCAAGTGGCGGATGTCACTTTCGGCATCGGCTTCTGGGCCTTTGCGGGCCTGATGCTTTGCATGGCATTCGCAGTGGCGGGCATCGACCGCGAAGAACTTTGGGACCGCATGGAGGTGGCGCGAAGATGAGCGGGCGTTTTGAAAAAGCGGCCGATCGTGGACTTGCAGGCTGTCATGTCTGCGGCCGTGTGGCGGAGCTGGCTTTGAAAATTTGCCCGCGTTGCACCAGCAGGCTCGAGCTACGCAAACCCAACAGCATTCAGAACACCGTGGCGCTGATGGCGGCGGCGGCAGCCCTATACATTCCCTCACACATTTTGCCGATCATGACCGTCGTCGAGATTGGCGTGGTGACACCCAACACGATCATCAGCGGCATGATGACCTTTTGGCGCACCGGCGCCTACCCGATCGCGATCGTGATTTTCACCGCCTCGATCCTCATTCCGATCCTCAAAATCGCGGCTCTGAGCTGGCTCTGCGCGGCCGCGGCCGGCTGGATCCACCCATCGCCCACGGCGCTTGGCAGGCTGCACGGCATCACCGAGCTGCTCGGCCGTTGGTCGATGATCGACATTTTTGTGGTAGGCATCCTGGTCTCGCTGGTGCAGTTGGGAAACTACATGAGCATCACTCCCGGGCCGGGAGCGCTTGCATTCGCAGGGGTGGTCATGCTTACCATGTTCGCGGCGATGAGCTTCGATCCTCGCCTGCTGTGGGATCGGCTCGATGAAATGGCCAAGGATCCACCGACCTCGAAAGACCAAAGCCCTTGAGCGATACCCCGACATCAACGCCACCGAAAGCACCCAAGCCCGAGATCCAGCGCGCCAAGCGTTGGAATGCCGTGTGGGTGGTGCCGATCGTGGCCCTGCTGCTAGGCATCTGGTTGCTGTATCGGAATTTCACCGCGCAAGGCGAGGTCGCGCATGTGCGCTTCGAAACTGCGGACGGCATCGAGGCGGGGAAAACCGAAGTGCGCTGCCGCTCGGTGAAGGTCGGCATGGTGCGGCATGTGAAACTGGAGGATGATTTGAAATCGGTGATAGTCGATGTCGAGATCGATCGCGATGAAGAGAATCTTTTGCGCAAAGGCACGCGCTTCTGGGTCGTGCGGCCACGGATCACTGGCACTGAGCTTTCAGGCGTCTCGACGCTGATCACCGGCGCTTACATCGAGCTCGATCCGGGCCCGGCGGATGCGCCGCTGAGCGAAAATTTCAAAGGTCTCGAAACACCGCCCGCCACGAACCGCAATGTGCCAGGACTGCGGCTCACGCTCGTTGCCGATCAGGCCGGATCGCTGGCCACCGGCGCGCCAATTTATTTTCGCGGATTCGAAGTCGGCCGCATCGAAGGCCGCAAGTTGAGCAATGATGGGTCGCAGGTCAGCTACGATGCCTTCATTGGTAAAGCTTACAGCGGCTTGGTCACCGAAAACACGCGCTTCTGGAACACCAGCGGTATCGACATCAGCGCCGGCTCCGATGGCTTCAAGCTGCGAACGCCATCATTCCAAGCGATGATTTCCGGCGGCGTTTCCTTCGGCGTGACCCAAGGCGAGGAACCCGGCATCGCCGCAGCCGATGGTCGCTCGT
>CAIVXP010000077.1 GCA_903909905.1 Akkermansiaceae bacterium | reverse complement strand
GGCGCCGGCATCGATCTCTCGCCCGCGATACGCGACTACCTTGGGCTCAAATCCGGCGACAAAGTCCATTGGCGCTTTGTCGAAAGCGGGCAAGTCCCTTACGGCCCGTGGAAAAGATACGGCATGCAAAATGCGTCATCCGCCGATCCCGATATCCTCATCCAGCAGCGGAATCTGGAGCGCCTGCGAAAGCTTCGTGACGAGGAGTTTTTGAAGAAGCCGATCAATCAGTTGTGAGGCGGTGTGATGCTACCTTTCACGATAGAGTGAGCCAATCGAATGGGAAGGGTGAGTTGGAAGACCACGACAAGAGTGTCGTGGCTCCTTAGCAAAGGTATGTTTGCGCCAATCTCTATGCCAATTACGGCAAGTTCGTGACGCCCATGAGGAAGCGGTCGCATTCGCGTGCGGCGCCGCGGCCTTCGTTGATGGCCCAGACGACGAGTGATTGACCGCGGCGCACATCGCCTGCGGCGAAGACGCCGGGGAGGTTGGTGTTGAACTGGCCGTGATCGGCCTTCACATTCGAGCGAGCATCGGTTTCGAGGGCGAATTGTTTCACGATGTCTTGTTCGGGACCCATGAAGCCCATGGCGAGCAGCGCGAGTTGTGCGGGGATGACGCGGGCGCTGCCTTCTTTTTCCTTCGGGATGAAGCGGCCGTTGTCGCTGACCCATTCGATGTCGCAAATTTCGAGGCCGGAG
Source organism: Akkermansiaceae bacterium (assembly GCA_903909905.1). Classification (GTDB taxonomy): domain Bacteria; phylum Verrucomicrobiota; class Verrucomicrobiia; order Verrucomicrobiales; family Akkermansiaceae; genus Luteolibacter. The sequence goes on along the minus strand of CAIVXP010000077.1, from coordinate 2,913 downwards.
AGATTGCCGGCGTCGTCTTTGAGGAAACGCTTGGTTTGCACCAAGTACTGGCGGGGATCCTGGCCTTGGACGGCTGCGGCTTCTTCTTGGCCGTAGTCCATTTTGTAAACCTTCGGCCATTCGGGCCATGGGTTGTTGGCGGCGCGTTCCATCGGTGGCTGGGGCATGATTTCCAATTGGATCACGCTCTTGCAACCGTGGCGGAGGCTGGTGCCGACGCAGTCGGTGCCGGTGTCACCGCCGCCGATGACCACGACATCTTTGCCGGTGGCGTTGAGCCCGGGGTTGCTGCCATCGAAATGGTGGTCGAGCTGGTAGCGGGTGTTGCTGGTGAGGAACTCCATCGCGAGGTACACGCCTTTCGCATCGCGGTTTTCGATCGGCAGATCGCGACCGAGGGTGGCGCCGCAGCAGAGTACGATCGCATCGAAATCCTTGCGGAGTTTTTCAGCGGTCCATTCCGTATCCTTGCCGATGTTGATGCCGGTTTTGAAAACGATGCCTTCGGCAGCGAGCAGGTTGACGCGGCGTTGCACGACCAGCTCCTTGTCGAGCTTCATGTTGGGGATGCCGTACATCAGGAGTCCGCCTACGCGGTCTTCGCGTTCGAAAACCGTGACGCTGTGGCCGGCTTGGTTGAGTTGGTCGGCACAAGAGAGTCCGGCTGGGCCGGAGCCGATCACGGCGACTTTTTTGCCGGTGCGGATTTCGGGGATGCGGGGGGTGACCCAGCCTTCTTCCCAGCCCTTGTCGATGATCGCGCACTCGTTGTTTTTGATCGTGACAGGTGGTTCGATCACGCCGAGCACGCAGGAGCCTTCGCAGGGAGCGGGGCAGACGCGGCCGGTGAATTCCGGGAAATTGTTGGTCTTGTGCAGGCGTTCGAGCGCCTCTTTCCAACGTCCGCGGAAGATCAAGTCATTCCACTCGGGGATGAGGTTGTTGATCGGGCAGCCGCTGGCCATGCCGGAAACGATGTGGCCGGTGTGGCAGAAGGGCGTGCCGCAATCCATGCAACGCGCGCCTTGAGCACGGCGTTCCTTGTCATCGCCATGAATTTTGAATTCGCGCCAGTTCTTGAGGCGTTCGACAGGTGCGATTTCGGAATCGGTCTTGCGATCGATTTCCATGAATCCGGTAGGCTTGCCCATTGTGATGTGAGGTGTGTGTTGGAAGGGGTAATATGTTTTTTCGGCGACCGGTGATCGCCGTTACGTTTATCAGTTGCCGCCGACGCGTGAGAGGTCCTTTAGGTTTTCTTCGAAGGCCGCCATGGCGGCTTCGTCGCCGGAGAGGCCTTGTTCTTCGACCTTGCGGAAGCATTCCAGCATGCGCTCGTAGTCACGCGGGAAGACCTTGAAGAACTTTGGTAGCTCGGCATCCCAGTTGGCGAGGATGTGTTTGCCACGCGGCGAGCCGGTGAGCTCGACATGCTTTTCGATTTCCGACTTCACATTGGCGATGTCCGCATCACCGCACTCGATGAGGCGGTAGAGGTTGACCATGTCCTTGTTGAGGCGTTTTTCGAAAAGTCCGTCGAGGTCGTAGACATAGGCCACGCCGCCGGACATGCCTGCGGCGAAGTTGCGTCCGGTCGCGCCGAGAACGATCACTTGTCCGCCCGTCATGTATTCGCAGCCGTGGTCGCCCACGCCTTCGACGACGGTTTTGACGCCCGAGTTGCGGACGCAGAAGCGGTCGCCTGCGATGCCGTTGATGTAGGCTTCGCCGGAAGTCGCGCCGTAGAACGCGACATTGCCGATGAGGATGTTGTCTTCGGGTGTGAAGAGCGAACCGCGGGTCGGGTAGATCGCGATCTTGGCGCCGGAGAGGCCTTTGCCGACATAGTCGTTGGCGTCGCCCTCGAGGGTGAAGGTCATGCCTGGCGGGCAGAACGCGGCGAACGACTGGCCGGCGCTGCCGTTGAACTTCAGTTGGATCGTGTCCTCTGGCAGGCCTTTGCCACCGTGTTTGCGAGTCACCTCGCTGCCGGTGATCGTGCCAACCACGCGATTGATGTTGGTGATGGGCAGCTCGGCGCGGACTTTTTCGCCGCGTTCGATGGCCGGCTTGCAGAGCGCGAGCAGGTGGGTGTTGTCGAGGGCTTGCTTGAGGCCGTGGTCTTGCTCTTGCGAGCAGATACCAAGGACATCATCTCCGACATCCGGCTTGTGGAAGATCGTGGTGAGATCCACGCCGGATGCCTTCCAGTGATCGGACGCTTCGCGGGTGTCGAGGCATTCCACATGACCGACCATTTCATCGATGGTGCGGAAGCCGAGCTCGGCCATGATTTCGCGCAGCTCCATCGCGATGAAGGTCATGAAATTGACCACATGCTCGGGTTTGCCGGCGAAGTTTTTGCGGAGTTTCGGATCTTGGGTGGCGACGCCGACCGGGCAGGTGTTTTTCTGGCAGACGCGCATCATCAGGCAGCCGACCGAGACCAGTGGTGCGGTGGCGAAGCCGTATTCTTCGGCGCCGAGGAGAGCGGCGATCGCGACATCGCGACCGGTCTTGAGCTGACCGTCGGTTTCGAGCACCACGCGGCTGCGCAGGTCGTTGAGGAGGAGGATCTGGTTCGTTTCGGCAAGGCCGAGTTCCCATGGAGCGCCGGCATTGTAGATCGACGAAGATGGCGAAGCACCAGTGCCGCCGTCATGACCGGAGATCAGGATCACATCCGCGTGGGCCTTGGCAACGCCAGCGGCGATTGTGCCAACACCGACTTCTGCCACCAGCTTCACATTGATGCGGGCGCGCGGGTTGGAATTTTTCAAATCGTGGATCAGCTCCGCGAGGTCTTCGATCGAATAGATGTCGTGGTGAGGTGGTGGGGAAACCAGTCCGACGCCAGGGGTTGAGTAACGGACCTTGGCGATCCATGGGTAAATCTTTGATCCAGGGAGCTCG
>CAIVXP010000076.1 GCA_903909905.1 Akkermansiaceae bacterium | reverse complement strand
CGTCGGCTGGGCCTCGACCGGCTTTGGCGACCTCGATCCGCAGCAGGCCACCCGCATCGTCATCGCCGGCCGCGCCCTCGCATCCATCGGCCTGCAAACGATCCTCTTCAGCCTGATCTTCAGCTACCTCGGCATCGACGATGTCAGCACCAAAAACAAGAAGGCCTGATCGCGCGACGCGGGCGTAGCTCATTTTCCATTCATGAAATCCAGAAAAGGTATCATACTCGCGGGTGGATCGGGCACTCGCCTGTATCCGCTCACCCTGGGTTTGAGCAAGCAGCTGCTTCCGATTTATGACAAGCCGATGATCTATTATCCGCTGTCGGTGCTCATGCTCGGTGGCATGCGGGAAATACTCATCATTTCGACGCCCAATGACCTTCCGCTTTTCAAGCGCATGTTGGGTGATGGCTCGCAATTTGGAATCCGCCTTACCTACGCGGAACAACCCAGTCCCGATGGCTTGGCCCAAGCCTTCACCATCGCGGAAGATGTGGGCTTTCTGAAGAATGAACCGGTGGCACTAGCGCTCGGCGACAACCTATTCTTTGGTCATGATTTCGTCAAATCCGTCATTTCCTCTTCCGAACGAAGTGTTGGTGCGACGATTTTTGGTTATCGCGTGTTGGATGCTACGGCTTATGGCGTGATCGAATTTTCGCCCGAGGGCCGAGTCCTTTCGATCGAGGAAAAACCCACCAAGCCCAAGTCCGATTACGCCGTTCCCGGCCTTTATTTTTACGACGATCAAGTTGTCGGACTTGCCCGTTCGCTCAAGCCATCCACGCGCGGAGAATTGGAGATCACCGACCTCAACCGCCTCTATCTGGAAAAAGGCCAGCTGCATTGCGAGCCGCTCGGCCGTGGCACCGCATGGCTTGATACAGGCACCCACGACAATCTCATCGAGGCCACGCAATTCGTCTCGGTGATCGAGAAGCGCCAAGGACTCAAAATTGCCTGCCTTGAGGAAATTGCCTTCCGCCAAGGTTGGCTCGATCGCGACGCGCTCGAACAACGCATTTGCCTGCTAGGCAAATCAACCTACGCCGCCTATCTCCGCAACCTTCTCTCCTAGATCCATGATTTATCTGCTCGGCAGTTCCGGCTATGTCGGTCAAGCGTTTCATGAACATCTTGTTGGCAAAGGCATTGCCTTCAAAAGTATTGCCCGCGCGCAGCTCGATTATGCCGATCCGGTGAAGCTTGCCGCCGCCATGGTCGCCGACAAGGTCGGCTTCCTCATCAATGCCGCAGGATACACCGGCAAGCCGAATGTCGACGCTTGCGAAAAGGACAAAACCAATTGCCTCTTCGGCAATGCCGTGTTGCCGGGGCGTATTGCGGAAGCCTGTGCCGCCGCAGGCGTGCCGTGGGGTCATGTTTCTTCCGGCTGCATCTACACCGGTGCTCGCGCGGATGGCTCGGGTTTTACCGAAGAGGACGCTCCCAACTTCACTTTTCGCCAAAACAATTGCTCATTCTACTCCGGCACCAAGGCCCTCGGCGAAGAGATTCTCGCGCAAGTTCCCGATGTCTTCATCTGGCGCCTGCGCATCCCTTTCGATTCCCGCAAAACGCCGCGCAACTACCTCACCAAATTGATGAGCTACGAAACGCTGCTGGATGCGACTAATAGCATCTCGCAGCTTCATGAGTTTGTGGCCGCATGCTTCGCCTGCTGGGAAAAGCGTGTGCCATTCGGCATTTACAATGTCACCAACCCCGGCCAAGTCACCACGCGGGAAGTCGTCGGAATGATCCAAGAAAGCGGCGTTTGCAAAAAGGAATACCGGTATTTCAGCGATGAGGCCGACTTCATGAAGCGCGCTGCATCCACTCCTCGCAGCAACTGCGTGATGAGTTCCGCCAAACTTGCTGCAGCGGGGATCGTCATGACTCCCGTCCGCGAAGCAATCCAGCAAGCACTCGCCCAATGGCAAAATTCATGATGTTTGCAGAACGCTGTTGACTCCTAAGCCACAAAGCTCACTTCCATCGCACCCATGAAAATCCTTGTCACCGGCGGGGCCGGCTTCATCGGCTCCAATCTTGTGAGGCTGCTAGTTCATGAACACGGCCATGAGGTGATCAATGTCGATGCGCTCACCTACGCTGGCAATCTCGAGTCATTGGCCGATCTCGAAGGTCACCCGCTTCACCATTTCGTCCAGGCCGACATCTGCGATGCAGCGGCAATGGCGGCGCTCTTTGCCGGGCATCAACCCGATGGAGTCATGCACCTTGCCGCCGAAAGCCATGTCGATCGCTCGATCGATGGGCCAGCCGCATTCATCCAGACCAACATCGTCGGCACTTTCAACCTGCTGCAGGCGGCGCATGTTCATTATCAGCAACTCAAAGGTTCCGCGCGCGAGCGCTTCCGCTTTCTGCATGTCTCGACCGATGAGGTCTACGGTAGCCTTGGTGCCAGCGGTCATTTCACCGAAACGAGCGCCTACGATCCGCATTCGCCTTATTCGGCAAGCAAGGCCGCTAGTGACCACCTTGCACGCGCATGGTTCGATACTTACGGACTGCCGGTCATGGTGACGAATTGCTCCAACAACTACGGGCCCTATCAATTTCCCGAGAAGCTGATCCCCGTCGTGATTCTCAAGGCCTTGCGGGGAGAGCCGATTCCCGTTTATGGCAAAGGGGAAAACATTCGCGACTGGCTCTATGTGGGTGATCACGCCGATGCCCTTCACGCCGTCATGACAAAGGGTCATCCGGGCCAGACCTACAACATCGGCGGCAACAACGAGCGCCGGAACATCGATCTCGTTGATCTGCTTTGTGGCTTGCTCGATGAGCTCCAACCGCGCGCCGATGGTAGGCCTTACTCCGAGCAAATCACTTTCGTCGCCGACCGCCCGGGCCACGACCTCCGCTATGCGATCGATGCCGGCAAAATCCGCTCCGAACTCGGCTGGTCGCCGAAGCAGGATCACAGCTCGGGTTTTCGCAAAACGGTGCAATGGTATCTTGAGTATCCGACTTGGATTGCAAACATCCTCAGCGGCACCTATCAACTGGAGCGCCTAGGAACCCAAGCGCCGTAGCACGCGGTCAGGCAAAAAGCGCGGCGGCATGCTGCAGGCCGGTGACATGAATTTTTTCCGCCAAAGGATAGTTGGCGCTGCCGGGGCAAATGATGTCGATGCGTTCCAAGCCGAGGGCATTCAGCGCCAGTTTCTGCGAAGCCGTCACGGATGGGGAATCGCTGAACTTGATTTCAAACCCCCGTCGTTTGCCCTCGCGAACCAGAAGCAAATCCAACTCGCCTTGGCTGTGAACTCCCCAGAAATAAACCTCCTCCTCCGCCGCGCCACTCAGACGGATGATCTGCTCCAGCGCGAAACCTTCCCATGAGGCTCCCAATTTCGGATGAACCATCAACGCGGTCATATCCGAAATGCCCAGCAGTTGATGCAGGATTCCTGAATCCCGAAAATGGATCTTCGGAGTTTTCACTTGCCGCTTGCCGATGTTTTCAAACCAAGGTGTGAGTCGCCGAATCATGAATGTTCCGCATAACACATCCAGGTAACGCTTCACCGTGGTATCCGCCACCCCAAGACTGCGCCCTATTTCCGATGCGTTGAAAATTTGACCATGGCAGTGCGCGAGCATCATCCAAAAGCGGCGCAGGCTTGCGGCTGGGATCTGGATCCCCAAGGCCGGTATGTCCCGCTCAAGAAATGTGCGAATGTAATTAGCCCGCCAGCGTCCGCTGTCCGCATCCGTCTCTGCCAGATATGATCGCGGAAAACCGCCGCGTATCCATAAGCGCTCCAACTCCGAGGTCTCTGGAGTGCCGAATGGCGAAACTTCCACGAAACCGATTCTGCCCGCCAAGGTCTCGGCGCCCTGCCGAATCAAATCACGGGACGCACTTCCCAAAATCAAAAACCGCAGCTCGAATTCCGGACGATCCACCAAAACCCGCAACAGCGGAAAGAGGTCAGGTCGCAGCTGAATCTCATCAATCACCACCAAACCCTTCAACATCTCCAAGGCAAAGCGCGGATTCCTGAGCCGCTCCAAATGCGCCGGATCTTCCAAATCGAAGTAATTCAGCCCCGGATCAAAGGATAACGAAGTCCGCTCGCAAAACTGCCGCGCAAGAGTCGTTTTGCCCACCTGCCTCGGTCCCAGCAAAGCGACCACCCGGGACACGCGCATTTCCTCCTCGATCTGCTGCAGCAGCTGTGGACGATTCATGTGAAAACCAATTCATGAAATTTCGGCATTGTCCACCGAAATTTCATGAAATTGATAAACTGTTCGCTACTAGCCTACCGCTGCTACCCATGGATGGGGTGGCAGCGACTCGCTTTAAGTGGAAATTGGGCCTCGGTCATGGGCAAATCTAGCCATTCAGTGGGCTTACTATTTCCCAGACAAATAGTAAGCAAAGCCCAAGATATCAGGAGTGCGGAAGGTTTATGGGGGAAGCTCTCTGAGGGAACGGCTCTTCAATCAATCAGTCCATCAGCGCAATCAGTGGTCAAAAAACTTCTTCATCTTCACGCCGACCGCCGAACCCGTCTTGGCGCCTAAACAGCGTCGCCAGGATCACAGCTCGGGTTTTCGCAAAACGGTGCAATGGTATCTTGAGAACCCGACTTGGATTGCAAACATCCTCAGCGGCACCTATCAACTGGAGCGCCTCGAAACCCAAGCGCCCTAGCTCGCGAGTCGAAGCGAGCCTTTTTCATCCGTCATCCCACAACCCAAATCCAACACCCCTCCTGCATGCATCCCGCATACTTCCCTGTCTTCTTTTGGAGCTTGTTTATCTTTGCTTCGTTTTTTGGTTACGGAGAAACTTTGCGTCGCGCTTTGAGGCGACCCGAATTTGAGGATCTCGGTTGGG
>CAIVXP010000075.1 GCA_903909905.1 Akkermansiaceae bacterium | reverse complement strand
CGTGGCGATGCGTTCTTCCCATTTCCCGCCGGGGCGGGCATCGTGGGCGCATGCAATCGATGACAGGATTCGGGCGGGGTGCGGCGGCCAACGAACTTTGGAATGCCGCGGTCGAGATCAGCTCGGTGAACCGCAAGCAGGCCGAGGTGGTGGTGCAGGCACCGCGTGAAATCGCCGAGCTTGAGGGCCGCATCCGCAAGGAGGCGCTCGAGCATGTGTCGCGCGGGCGGGTGCAAATTTCCATCCGCATCGAGCCGGGGCAAGCGGCGTTGCCGAAGGCGCGGGTCGATGCGGTGCTGGCCAAGGCCTTTTGCGAGGCCTTTGAGGAGCTGGGAAAATCCGTCGGGCATCCGCTGCGACCGGAGGCGGCGGATTATCTGCGTCAGCCCGGGATCGTGACGCTCGGCGGCAGCGAGATCGATGCCGAGCAAGCCTGGCTGGTGATCGAGCCGGCCTTGGCGGAAGCGCTGCGTGGCTTGGTTGCGATGCGCCGTGCGGAAGGTGGGCACCTCAAGGCGGACTTCATTGAGCGGCTCGATCGCCTCGCGGGATTCGCGCGGACGATTGCCGACGACGCGCCGCAGCGGTTGCCGCGCCAGCGCGAGTTGCTGCACAAACGCTTGCGCGATACGGGCCTTGAGATCGATCTCGGCGACGAGCGATTGATCAAAGAACTCGCGTTGTTTGCCGACCGCTGTGATGTGAGCGAGGAGCTGACGCGGCTCGATTCGCATTTCGCAAAATTTCGCGAGTACCTTGAAGCCGACGAAGCACCGGGCCGTGCGCTGGATTTCCTATGTCAGGAATTGTTTCGCGAGTTCAACACCATCGGCTCAAAAGCCAATGACGCGGGCATCGCGCAAACGATCGTCGAAGCAAAGACCGAGGTGGAAAAAATCCGCGAGCAGGTGCAGAATGTGGAATGAAGTTTCAAGTTTCAAGTTGGCAGTTTCAAGAAGACGAAAGAAAAGAAGCGGCTTTGGAATGGATGGTGGCGGCGATCATCGGTCGCCGTGTGCATTGAGAAGTCGAAGAGCGGCGACCGGTGATCGCCGCTACGACGTTGAAGACATGAGCGGGCCGCCCGCGCGTTCCCACACTATTTGCCAGACAAATTGAATGAATTGAATGAAAATAAAGGGACAGACCTTTTATTAGGCTGAAATCTGAAAGAACAAGCAGCTTCTTCATAGACAGGGACCTTTGTCCCTAAAGGTCCGTCGGATGAATGGCTGATGAGCCGCAGCTAAGCGGACCGTTGCGGAGAACGGTCCCTGCCTTGGGTGTTCCTGGTGCGGTGAAGAAGAGTTGGCATATCAGCCGGGGACGAAGCGCAATTCGATTTTCCTTCCGAGAGCTGCAGCGGCCTTGCCGAGGCTGGTGACGGTGAGGGAGGGGTTTGTGGGATCAAGGATGCGATCCAGTGAGGCTCTGCTGGTTTTCATGCGAGCCGCAAGTTGCGTTTTGGTGACGCGCTCCTGTTCGAGGATTTGCTGCAATTCGATTGCTACCACGCGTTTGAGAGCAAGTACTTCAACTTCGGGCCGGATTCCTTCCTTTGAGAGGAAGTCGGTGAAGTCGCTGCCAGAGTGGATGTTTTTGCGTGTTTTGTTTTTCATGATGCTTGTTGTTTCATGAAGCTGGCCTGCCGTTTGCGGGCAAGGTCCAGTTCTTGTTTTGGTGCCGTCCGTGATTTTTTGATGAAGCCGTGAAGGAGGATGATTTGTTAGTCGACCACAATGAAGAGTGTTCTTGCGATGCATGTGCCAAGTGAAGATCGCACTTCCCACAAGCCTCCGCCCAAAGAATCTACCAATGGCTTGCCCACAGGCCATTTCCACTGAACTGCAAGGATATCCGCTCCGATGGTTTTTTTGTCGCTAATCGGCAGATCGCACAACCATTCACGCACCGGTTCGTTTCCTGCCTCGGTCCGATAAAAGATCGTTTTCAGTGGTCTGGGTGCTGGAGAAGCCACGGACAAAATGTACCTATTATGGTACGCACGTCAATCGGGATTTATGCAAGTTTTTGAAAATGACTGGATGAAGAGAGGTGGCCGTTTTGTGCCAACCATGGGTAAAAAAAGCCGCACCGGTTTCCCGATGCGGCTTTGGGTTGAGTTGTGGCGGCGATCATTGGTCGCCGCGTGAATGAATGAGTGGAAGAGCGGCGACCGGTGATCGCCGCTACATTTCACGGATTACTTTTTCTTGGCCTTCTTGGCTGGCTTCTTCGCAGGCGCGGCTTTCTCGTCCTCGATCGCGGCTTGGGCGGCGGCGAGGCGGGCGACCGGCACGCGGTAGGGCGAGCAGGACACGTAGTTGAGGCCGAGCTTGTGGCAGAATTTCACCGAGTCCGGATCACCACCGTGTTCGCCGCAGATGCCGAGCTTGATGTTCGGGCGGGTCTTGCGGCCCTTGGCGACGGCGATCTCCATGAGTTGGCCAACGCCTGTGCTGTCGAGCGTGGCGAAGGGGTTCTTCTTGAAGACTTCCGCCTCGGTGTAGGGCATGAGGAAGGCGCCCATGTCGTCGCGGCTGATGCCGAGAGCGGTCTGGGTGAGGTCGTTGGTGCCGAAGCTGAAAAACTCGGCGCCCTTGGCGATCTCGTCGGCGG
>CAIVXP010000074.1 GCA_903909905.1 Akkermansiaceae bacterium | reverse complement strand
GTCCCATGATTATTGGGCCCGGTGCTACCCCAACCAGATCTATCGTCATGTCACGGCAGCCAACGAATTTAATGTCATCAATGACGGCGGCATCGACTTTTCCGAAGCGGAGAGGAACACGTTCTGGGGATTGAGCTATCAGAGCAGCGGATCGACTTCGCTGCCCATGTCGAACATCCCATCGAGCCCGCTCTTCTCTCTCGCCTCCTTTTCAAATGCCAACCTTTCGATCATGGGCACCGATCCGTTTCATGCGGTTGGCAACTCCTGGTCGAGCCCACTGATCCTTCCAAGTTCGGCATACGGTACCGTGGACACCGGAGGAATAGGCTCTGTCACGGCACAGGATTTTTCCTGGCTGATCAACGACGCCCTCTTTGACCGCTACTACCTTTCCGGAATCGCGCCCGCTTTCACGATTAACAGCGGTGGCTACACGCCGAGCGGAAATATCACCGCCACGCTGACCAAATTCTTTTCCTCCGATTACAAGACGGCCCTAGCCAACCCGGTGCTGCGTCCCTACCTGCCGCCGGGCGAAGCGGCGGCCAACGTGGTGACCGCCGTGGCGGCCAACGATGGCTACAAAAAGATGGGCGCCTACAGCCTCATCGATGGGGCATTCAATGTGAACTCCACCTCCATCCCAGCATGGACCGCAATTCTCAGTGCCAATCGCGATTTGAAAATAGACTACGCTCAGGGTGGGGGTAGCGACTCCGGCTCCGGAACTCCATTTCCCGGTAGCACATCGCCATCGGCTCCCGGCAGCGGCGTCGCCGACCCTAAACCGCAATGGTCCGGATTCTCCCGCCTCACGGATGCCCAAATCAGCGCGCTTGCCACGAGGATCGTGGCTCAGGTGAAACTCCGTGGTCCGTTCATGAGCCTATCGGACTTCATCAACCACAAGATGGGCCCGATCGATCCAGCTAGGTCCTACACGGGGGCACTGCAGGCGGCCATTGACTTGGAGTCCGATGGCTCACCCGGTGGCAGCGGAATCAATGCCGCATCCCGAGCCGCAGCCGGAGGCACCGCTCCCGGATATGCTGCTTCTGCCTTCACTGGCTCTCCCGTCCTCGGCACAGGCACGAAGGTCACCACCGGGATTCCAGGCGACATCACCCAGGCGAAACTTTTGGAACCTTTAGCCCCGCGTCTTTCCGCGCGATCCGATACCTTCCGCATCCGTTCCTACGGCGAGGTACGCTCAGCCGATGGCAGCAAGGTGATTGCGTACGCCATGTGCGAAGCCGTCGTCCAACGCGTGCCCGAGTACTTCGATCCTCTCACCGATGCAGCCAACAACGAACCTTGGGATGAAGACACCACCCTTAAACCCTTGAACAAAAACAACAAAACATTCGGCCGCCGTTTCAATGTCATCTCATTCCGCTGGCTCACACCGAACGAAATTTAGTCGACTGCCGCCGCAGTTATAAAATTTTCCATCAAGCCGATTCCAACCTTTGCTCATCTACCCAACACACACTGCCCAATGAACCGCAGATTGCCAAAATTCACGAATGCCTTATGTCTGTACCTGCTCTCCATGACCTGTGCTGGCTTGCTCAATGCCACCCCCGTATCAGGCAAGACAGACATCGAATTTTCATGCTTAGTCTGGGAGCCACTTTCGATTCAGGAGGTCTTTTATCTTGATGGAAAAAAATACATCCCGATCGAATTCTCACCTGGCACACGCTCAAAAATCTACCCACTGGCAGAAAGCATCAACTTCGAATTGTATCGGCGCGAGGCCGATCCAAGCGGTGCGATGGCCTACAAACTGATAGGAAGAGCGCCAAGAGTCGCAGGTACCCGACGCATGCTTTTTATGATTGAGCCGCACCCTACCCCAACCGACTTGCCTCTCAAAATACAGGGTGTCGATGATGCTCTTAAAGCCTTTCCGCCCGGCACGTATCGTTTTGTCAATTCCTCCAACGCAGAGCTACAGGTCAAGTTCGGCGGTCAAACCAATCGCTTACCAGCGAAAGAAATCATCCTCGTAAACTCAAATGTCCCAAAACGCGGTGGATTCCTTCCGTTCATGATCCTCAACACAAATGGGCAAGCCATCTTTGAAACCCGAATCTTTAGCCAACCCACTGGGCGAAACATGGTATTCATTAGCCCTCCCTCTCAGCCAGGTGAACGGGTTAGAATAAAAATGCTTCCGCAACTTTTAGGTGCGCAGCTCCCCTCCCCCACTGATCAAGCATCCCCGGCCACTCCCTGAACCATCATCGCGGTCCAGTCGCTTTCATCTCGCGATCACAAGCATCGAATTGGCCG
>CAIVXP010000073.1 GCA_903909905.1 Akkermansiaceae bacterium | reverse complement strand
GGGGCGCGAGAGTATGCGCGAAGGGCTTCAAGATGGGGATGTCGTGATCACGAGCTATGGCACTTTGGCACGCGATCTTGTTTGGCACTTGGGGCGTGAGTACCGTGCGGTAGTGGTCGATGAGGCGAGCTTGATACGCAATCCTGATACCGATCATGCCCGGGCTTTGTTCAAATTGCGCAGCAAGGCGCGAATCGCGCTGACCGGTACGCCGCTTGAAAACGGAGTAGGGGACTTGTGGTCGATTTTCCGATTTGTGATGCCGGGTTGGCTTGGGGGGCGTGAGGATTTCAAGCAGCGGTATGAGATGCCACTGCGCTCCGCGGGTGGTGATACCGGCGTCATGCAGCGACTTCGCCTGCGCTTGAAGCCGCTCATGCTGAGGCGCAGCAAGGAGCAGGTGGCACCGGATCTGCCATCGAAATTGATCATCGATGAGTGGTGTGAGCTCACGGATCAGCAGAAGGGCGTGTATCGGGACCTGCAGGTCGAAGGGCGCAAGCTGGTGCAGGTCGCGGGGGATTCTGGGAACGCGGCGTCTGTCCGGATGCGGATGCTCACTGCTTTGCTGCGACTCAGGCAGGCCTGTTGTGATCTATCGCTACTTGGAAGTGAAAAATTGAAACAGATGTTGGTCTCTGAAAGGTCCGCCAAATTGCAACGCCTGTTTGAGCTACTCGATGAAGCAATCTCCGGAAATCATAAAGTATTGATATTTAGTCAGTTCCAGAAGCAATTACTCGAAATCGAAAAGCACATTCACGAGCGTCAGTGGAGCTGTTCGAGGCTCGATGGCCAGACGCGGAATCGTCAGGCTCTTGTGGATAAGTTTCAATCAGCCGATGGTCCGCCGGTGTTTTTGATCAGCCTCAAGGCCGGCGGATATGGGCTGAATCTGACTGCGGCCGATGTGGTGATTCATTTTGATCCGTGGTGGAATCCGGCGGCCGAGGCGCAGGCGACTGACCGTGCGCATCGGATCGGGCAAACGCGGCCGGTGACGGTTTATCGTTTGCTGACCCGTGGGACGGTGGAGGAAAAGGTTGTGCGGATGCAGGCGGGCAAGCGGGACTTGGCGGCCGGGCTCGACGAGGAAGGCGGCGGCGACGGCGGCCTGACAGCAGCCGAGATGAGGTCGGTGCTTGCTGGGGATTGAGCGCTCAAGCCGTGGCTTCAATCGTTTCTTTTTTGGACGACTGATTGAACTGATGAACTGATTTTAGCTAGGGCTTTGACCTTGAGCACGAGTTCGTAATGGTTCGCACTGTGAGGAGGCTGTGTCCGGCTTTGAGAGTTTCCTCGATGAACGTGAGAAATCCGCCAGCGGGCTGGCATGGGATCACATCGAAGGGGATGAGGTCATCGTCTGCGCGAACGAGGTTCTTGTCGTGCGCATCGAAGATACCAAGGTTGTCGTCGCGGCGGTAATAGGCGCTGTCTGTAATTTTTTCGAATCCGCGAGCGGAGAACCAAGCATCGATCTCGGCAGTACTTACTGGGATGATGTCGAAGCGAGGTTGCGAAGTGACGATGGCGAGTTCGCCATTGGCTTGATGGATGATCCCTTCGAGCTGATTGAGTGCGGGAACAAGAAGGTTTTGGAGGTGGATGCGCTCTAGGTATTCGATGGGTGATGCTTCCCAGAGGTGAAAGCGACGCGCGTCTTGCGCGGAGGATACCAGAGCCAACTCGATTCCTGGGCTCAGGCCGAAAACTCCGTTGCGTGTGACCTTGATATAGCGGTCGGTGAGCTGATCGTGGAACAGTTCGTGTTCCTGACCGCCGCGGATAAGTTTTTTCCGGAAGATCGGTCGGGTTCAGCGGGAGACCCAAACGGTCTGCCCATTGAAGGAGACGGCTTTTCTGCCAGGCGAGCGAGGGCGGCCCAAATGTTTCTCCATTTCCTGGTAGGCCTCCTCGGATGAAATTGAGCGCCTCGAGGATAAAATCTCCCGCATCCGCGCCTCGCTGATGAGCGGGCGGATTGGAGAGATCATCGGGCCTTTGGCTTTCATTTGGCATGAGGATAGGCCGAATTCGATGGGCTGGCAAGATGGCTTTTGTATTTGGAGTTCATCACCCCCTTGCGAGGTATTCGCGTGAGCCTTTCACGTATTTGAGGGCCCAGTCTTTGACTTTGGATTGTTCCTCGGGTGAGAGGGTGCGGATGACTTTGGCGGGTGAGCCGAGGACGAGGGATCCGGGTGGGATGATGGTGCCGCCGGTGACGAGGGCGCCGGCACCGATGATTGAGCGTTCGCCGATGACGGATCCGTCGAGGATGATGGCACCCATGCCGATGAGGACCTCGTCTTTGACGGTGCAGGCGTGGAGAATGGCCGAGTGGCCGACCGTGACGAGTTCGCCGATGTGGCAACCGAAGTCATCGGCGAGGTGTATGACCGCGTTGTCTTGGATGTTGGAGCGCGGGCCGACGGTGATTTCGTTGATGTCGCCGCGGAGGGTGGCGTTGTACCAGACGCTGGCTTCCTCGTGGATCGTGACGCGGCCGATGACATCGGCGCTGGCGGCGATGAAGGCGCTTTCGTGAATCTTGGGGTGAAAGTTTGCGATGGATTCGATGGCCATGGTTTTTGATGGATCAGGCTTAGTTGCGTGTGGCGTCTGCAGTGACGGCTTGTTGCCACATCTCGCGCAATTTGTCGGTGATGGTGGTTTGGGAATATTGCGTGGATTCGTAGCGCGAGACTCTGACTGGGCCACGGATTGCCGAAGTGATGAACACCTCATTGCAGCCCATGAGATCGCTTTCGGTCAGGGATGTGGCTGAGGTTTGGATGTCGTTTTTTGCGGCGAGTTCGATGATCTGTGATCTTGTGATGCCGGGCAGGCAGCCTGTGTCATCGGGCGGGTAATGGAGTGTGTTGTCCATGACGCCGAAGATGTTGGAGGTGGTGGTTTCGCAGATGAGATTTTTTTCGTTGAGGAAAACTGCGTCGTCGAAGCCGCGTTGTCGGGCGTCGTTGAGCGCGAGGAGATTGTTGGCGTAGGAGGCCGATTTCATTCCTGCGAGGAACGAGTGGCTTGGATGGTCGAAAGGTGCCTTACAGATTGTGATGCTTGCGGGTGGATCTTCGGTGCGGGAGACCGTGATCCAGACGAGGTGGTCGGGGCCGATGCTCGGGCTTGCGAGCGGGCCGGATCCGGCGCTGATTGCGAGGCGGACACGCGCGCGGCCGCGGTCGAGTTTCGCGGCGGCGAGTTGTGTGATGATTGCGGATCGGATGTTATGGGGCAGGGGATTATTCCATCCGAGGCGATCGCAGGAGGCGAGCATGCGGGCGATGTGGCGATCGAGCAGGGCGGGTGAGCCATCGATGGCGAGAATCGTTTCGAAAAGGCCGAGCCCGTGGGTGAGGCCGCGGTCGGTGGGGCTCATGGGCAGGAAATCGGCATCGTGCCATTCATTTTCGCGCCAGTATCGGGTCATCGCTCGGGATCTTGCGTGATCAAGCGGCGCATGTAAATCCGGGATCGCCGTGCTTGCCATTGCATGCGGATGCATCAAATTTCGCCTGTGAGATTGCAGATATTTTTCAGCGGCGCGGTCGTGATCGGTCTTGGGTTTTTCGCGATGCAGGTGCTTGAGCGCAGCGAAGCCATGGGGTTTTTGCACGGGGCGCTGACGCTCGGCGGCGGTCTGCTGATTTGCGGATTGTTTTCCCTCAAGTCGCAATGGCACGGCATCATTGGGGCCGGTGTCTTGGCCTTGTTGGGGGCGGGCAGGGGGCTTGGAAATTTACCTCACCTCATGGATGCGCTCAGCGGGAAGCTGGATCGGCGCGCGGCTCCGCTGATTGAGTTGGGGGTGACTCTGGTTTGTCTGGTGCTGTTGATGCGGGTGCTGGCGGCGTTGAACCGGGAGCGCGTGCGGCGGATGTTGGAGAAGGATTGATGGCCGCCGCTTGGTCGGGTGAGTTTTCGCTTGGTGCGAGTGCTTTCGGCAATGTGTCCTGCCACTCGTGGAGGCTTGTGGTGCTGCCGCCGATTTCCTGAAGCAATTCGTGGCAGCGTTGGCGCCATGATTCGTAGTTCGGCGCTTTGCGATCGGAGTCGCGGCTGCCGGGGAAGACGAGATAGCTCACCTTCAGGTCCGAGACCGGACGGCTGTAGGGGGAGGCGTTTGCGTTCAGCTCGCGTGCGAAGCGCAGTGAGGCCTCGCCGACCTTGAAGGTGGGTCCGCCATCGCCGACGATGGAGGGATAAATTTTGTCTTGGTAAACAATCACCGCGTAGTCGCCGGCTTTCGGCGCGAAGGGGTCGTCGTCTGTGAGAATGTTCACCGGAATCACGATGAAGGGATCGTGTTCGGCGATCAGGAAACTGCGGTACTTCATGTCCTCGATGCCGCGTTTCAAAAAAGCGATGCGGTCGCGCAGCCATGATTTGCGGTCGGCTGGTGTGGTGGCTGCGGCGAGTTCTTTTTCAGCGCTTGCGATGCGGTTCTGCCAACCGGCGATCATCGGGTTGGGCGTTTGGCTTTGTTTCGGCCATGCGAAACTGGTGAAGGGCTGGTAGTGGGTGGAGTTGACAATTTTGTCGGGCATCTGTGCGAGGCGGTCGCCGTCGGATCCGTCGGAGACCACATCCATCTCCGCCTGCATGAAGAAGATCGGTCTGCCGGTGTTGGTGCGGAAATGAAGGATCGTTTCGCAGTCGTAGAAATTGTGTTTGCTGAGGATTTCGTTGAGCAGGGTCGCGTCGCGACGGATGCGGGTGACCTTGTTGTCGTAGAGCGTGTCGAACCATGGCGAGACCTCCGCCTTTTCGAGTAGGGCGGGCAGACCTGGCAAAAGGGTTGGGAGGTTGGGGCTCGTCTGGACGATTTCGGCCAGCGTGGTGGCGGGGCTTGGGCGTTTGAGGCTGAGCTGGTAGAATGCCGAGTAGCT
>CAIVXP010000072.1 GCA_903909905.1 Akkermansiaceae bacterium | reverse complement strand
GTAGCCCTGCGGTTGCTCCATGATGAAATCATGCGCAAACGCGGCTTTCGCGGCAGCCTCGATTTCCGCATCGGTCGCATCAGGGCGCGCGAAACGGATGTTGTTGCGCAGCGTGTCGGAGAACAAAAAGGTGTCCTGACTGACGAGCGACATGTTCGCTCTCAGCGATTCGGTCTTGAGCCCGCTGATCTCCTGCCCATCGACCTCAATGCGACCGGAGTCGACGGCATAGAAGCGCTCGATGAGATTGAGGATCGTCGACTTGCCGCTGCCGGAGGGGCCGACCAGTGCCGTCACATGGCCACCGCTGCAAGTGAGCGAGACATCGCGCAGCACCGGTTGCTTAGGCCGGTAGGAAAATGTGACATTCTTAAGTGCGATATTGCCCTTCGAGAGTTGCAAGGGCTTGGCATCTTCCGCCTCAGGGATCGAGTGGTCGGAGTCCAGTAACTCGTAAAGCATCTTTAGTCCGATCAATGCCGCATGCAGCGAGACATTCATTCGCGCGATGCGCTTGACCGGATCGTAGGCGAGCAACAGGGCCGTGAGGAAGGCGATGAGCGAGTCGGCACTTTGGCCCATCACCAAATTGCGATAACCGCCATAAAATACGATTGTAGCCACTGCTACACCACCGATGAACTCCATGATTGGGCTTGTGCGAGCCGAGACGATCGCCATTTTGTTGGAGAGTTTTTCAACCCCGCTGATCGCCTCATCGAAACGCCGACGCATCGAATTTTCAAGATTATAAGACTTGATGAACTTGTTGCCGATGATTGCTTCCTGAATCGCGGAAATGATCTGGATAAAGCTTTTGAATTGCGACTGGGCAATCTTGCGGATGCGCTTGATGAGCAAGCTGAGCGCAACCGTGATCGGCAGAAAAATGAAGAGAGCCGCACAACTCAACTGCCAGTCGAGCTTGAACATCGCGATGAGCAGGGCGAGCGCAGTAAGCACATCCTGAATGCGGGTCATCAACAGGTTCATCACTGTGCTGGCAGAGTTCGCTGCCTGCGAGACACGGGTAATGAGATCGCTCGATGGGAAACGGACGAAGAAAGCCAGCGACTGATCCAGCACATGATTGCCGATGCGGCGCTGCTGGCGGGCGACGATATTGTTGCCGATCTTGGTGAGAATGACCGTAGAGCCGTACAGGGAGAGCCCCTTGATAAGGAAAACGAAAATGATCGCGATGGAGACACTAAAGATCTGGAAGAGGCCGGGCGACGAAATGAAGAGCGAAGAAAAATAAGCACCAATGCGATGCACCCAATCGGCGGCAAATGAGCCCGTGCTAGGAATCGGCACGGCAAGCTTTTGCGTCGCCTCGCGCGAACCGAACACCACGGCGGTGATGTTCTGCATCAGAAAAACCGAGACCCCCGTCGCAGCCGCGGCGCAGCCCATGAGGAGGAATGCCAGCATGTAACGCCCGACATAAAGGTGAAAATTTTCCTTTAGCACCCTGCGAATGAGGTTGCGCGAAGTGGGGTCGGCGAGGACTGCTGGTTTGTTGGATGCCATGATTGAAAAACCCGGGGAGGCCCCCCTGCGGGGCCAAGACTGCACGCCGGGTCAAGCAATTCAATGCGAAAGGGGTGGGAAGAGTTATTGGTTATTTGTTATTCGTTATTGGGGGAGGAGAAGAAGAAGTCAG
>CAIVXP010000071.1 GCA_903909905.1 Akkermansiaceae bacterium | reverse complement strand
CGGCAAACTCGTCGACTTCAAAATCCACGCCAGCCTCTGGCTCGCAACAAACCTCCCACCATCCCCCGCTTGAGCGAACCCATCCCCACCCGCTTCGGCGGCATCGCCCGACTCTACGGCGAAGCCGCCACACGCCGCTTCCTCCGCGCACGCGTCGCCATCATCGGCGTCGGTGGCGTAGGCTCATGGGCGGTCGAAGCACTCGCGCGATCAGGCATCGGCCACCTGACACTCGTCGACCTCGATGAAATCTGCATCACGAATGTGAATCGCCAACTCCACGCGATGGATGGCCAGATCGGTCGACAAAAAACCGATGCCATGGCCGAGCGCGCCAGAGCGATCAACCCCGATGCCGAGGTCCAGATTCGTCAGCAGTTTTTCACCGAAAACTCCGCGGCCGAAATCCTCAACCCCGGCTTTGATGCGGTCGTCGATGCGATCGACCAATCACGACACAAGGCATTTCTCATCGCCGAATGCCATCGCCGCGGCATCTTCACTGTCACCTGCGGCGGCGCCGGCGGTCGTCGTGATCCGACGCGCATCCGCGTCGCCGACCTCGCCCACAGCGGCAAGGATCCTCTGCTCCATCAACTGCGCCGCACGCTGCGCCGCGAACACGGATTTCCAAAAACTCCCCTCGGCCAAAAGCCCGCACCGCTCGGTATCGACGCGGTGTTTTCCGACGAACCGCAAGCCTACCCTCAATGCGACGGCACGGTCTCGGGCGAGCGCCCCGACGATGCAGAGCTGCGACTCAATTGCGCTTCGGGCTTTGGCACAGCGACCCATGTCACGGCCAACTTCGGCTTCACCGCAGCATGCCGCGTGCTCGAGTACCTGGCGCGCGATTGATTTACGCGCCTTAAAATGAAAGATGCCGCCAAAATGGGCGGCATCGGTAGAAACGATTCAGCGCCACGCAGGCGGCTAGAGCCTCCTGATCAAAATCACAGACCCTTCTTCGAAAGGCGGGTGCCGGGAGTCGCTCCTTGGCGGGCCTTGAACTTCGGGTTCGACTTGCAGATCACATAGACCGTTCCTTTGCGTTTCACGACTTGGCAATCGGCGTGACGGCGCTTGGCGGAGGCAAGTGAGGAGAGGACTTTCATGACGGGAAAAAAGTTGGTGGTTGCCGACCGCAGGGGCGAATCGGGATGCGGAAAATAGGAAGTGCCCGGCCTTTGTAAAGCAAATTCCACCCACATCGAACAGGTTTTTTCGTGCTCCTCGGAGCCGGAAAACTGCGGGAAATGCCCGAAATTATTTCGGATTTATGTATTTTTTGCTTTTCCGCAGGATTTCGAATGACTAAGAGAAGACCCATGAAAATCGTTCTGCTCGCGATTACTTTGGTATCCCTCAACTCCTGCAACACGATCATCGGCATGTACCGTGACACCAAGCAGGCGGTGATCTGGACTAAGGGCAAGATTCAAGGATCAGGCGGCGGCGATGGTGGCGATGCTTACAGCGACGCGCCGGTTTATTGATGCGCTTCAATCGAGCAATTCGCCGTAGCGCTTGCGGGCCAGCTCCATCGAAAGTTCGAGCACGCCTTGGCTGCGAGGATGCTTCAAGGCCTCGTCCGACATCGCCGCGCATTCGGCATAGCTGAGCGACCGGATCGCATGACCCACCCGCGAGACCTGTTGCGGGCCCACGGATAGTTCTTCAGCACCCAAGCCGATCAGCAAGGGCGTAAGCCGCACATCGCCGGCCATTTCGCCGCAAATCCCGGTCCAAATGCCATTGTCACTCGCGGCATCGATCGTGCGTTTGATCAAGCGCAAGACCGCCGGATGCGTCGGCCGGTAAAGATCGGCCACATGCGGATTCACGCGGTCGGCGGCGACGGTGTATTGGATCAGGTCATTGGTGCCGATCGAAAAGAAATCCACTTCGGGCGCGATGAAGTCGGCACAAAGTGCGGCCGCAGGCACCTCGATCATGACACCCACCGGCAAATTCGAGTCGAAGGGCATGCCTTCCTTGTCGAGCTCGTCCATGCAGCGCAGCACCATTTCCTTGCCGCGACGCACTTCAGAAAGCGCCGAGATCATCGGAAACATCACGGCAATCTTGCCCTTCGCGCTCGCCAGCAGGATCGCACGAATCTGCTCGCGAAACATCGCCGGGCGCGCCAGTGAGACACGAATGCCACGCCAACCGAGGAACGGATTCGGCTCAGGCTCGGTCAGCGGCTCGACCGGTAATTTGTCACCACCGGCATCAAGTGTGCGGATGATTACCATGTGCGGAGACATTTCCGTGGCTACCCGCGAGTAGGTTTCAAACTGAAATTTTTCGTCGGGAATTTCCTCGCTACCCAGCAGCAGGAATTCCGTGCGGTAAAGCCCCACCCCCTTGGCTCCGCTACGCTTGACCAAAGGCAACTCCTCCACAACCTCGATGTTGGCCGAAACAGTGAGCGGCCGACCATCGATGGTCTCGGTGGCGTCAGCACGCTTGGAATCCACCAAGCTGCGCACCCGCTCTTTTTCGTTATGCAGCTGACGATATCGCGCCAGCGTTTCCTCGGTCGGATAAAGAATCAGCTTGCCGGTGTAACCATCGAGAATCGCCGGCGCGAGAGCAGTCATGTCGATCACCGCACCCTCAAGACCAACGATCGCCGGCACGCCAAAAGCACGCGCAAGAATCGCCGTGTGGGAATTCACGCTGCCCTGCTCGGTGGCAAAGCCCAGCACCTGACCGCGGTTCATCGATGCGGTGTCGGATGGCGCCAAATCATAGGCGACCAAAATATGGCGACCGTCGGGCCCGCTATGGCGACTGTCCGCATCCGCCGAAAAATTCCGCAGCAGGCGTTGCGCCACATCCTCAAGGTCGGCCGTGCGCTCGCGCAGATACGGATCGGGAATGCGCCGCATCGCCTCGAGGAAATTTTGCATCACCGCGTAGAACGCGTACTCGGCATTTTGCTTGCGACTTGCGATCGCCGCCAAGACCCGCCCGACCAGCGAGCGGTCCTCAAGCATCATCACATGGGCCTCGAAAATTCCGCTTTCGTTGTCACCCGAAAGGTCCTCAAGCCGACCCTGCAACTCGATGAGCTGACGCTTGGTGATCTCCAATGCCTCCTTGAAGCGCGCCTGTTCGTGCTCCACCTCGGACTCGGCGATTTCATACACATCCGGCGCCGAAAACCCGCGGGCGATGACGTGCAAAGGCGCAATCGCGATACCTGGCGACGCAGGAATACCCTCGTAAACGGTCTCGATTTTCTCGCTCGGGTCATCCATCGGGTGAAGCCAAATTGCTTGCCCGCCGCGCCGCGATCAAGACGCAAATTGCCCGATCCAATCCCCCGCGAAGGATGGGCTTGCGCGGCAGCCCGCCAAAGCGGATCTTCCATCCATGTCATCGCTCGTCAAAGCCCTCTCCGCCATCGGCACCGGCCTCTTCGCTGCCAACGCCGCCGAACCTCTCGCGATCGGCGCCAAACTCCCGCAGGTTTCGCAAAAAAACCAGGAAGGAATCACCATCCCGCTTGCGGAACACGGCGCCAGCGGATGGTTGCTCATTTACTTTTACCCGAAAGCCGACACGCCCGGCTGCACGAAACAAGCCTGCAGTCTGCGCGATGCCTTTGCGACACTCACCGAAAAAGGTGTGAAGGTCTTCGGGGTCAGCTCCGATTCACCCAAATCGCAGAAAGCCTTCAAAGAAAAATACAAGCTACCCTTCGACCTCCTCGCCGACGAGGACTCGACGATCGTCAAAGCTTTCGGTGTGCCGACCACGATGGGCTTCGCCAAACGCCAAGCCTTCCTCTTCAAGGACGGCGCGCTCGTGTGGGTCGACCTCTCGGCAGCGACCGAGCAACAGGCGGCCGATGTACTCAAGGCGATCGAAACAAAAAACTGAGCGGCATCAGGCGGCAAAGGCCCCCGCCGCAAGCTCGGGTTGAGGCGGCTCATCATTTTGCACGGCCCCACGGCCGGCGATGAACTCATCATACCGCACGAGCTCCATGCGGCCGTCGTGGTGCTCGATGATCGCCGTGAGGCTCTCGACCCAGTCGCCGGAGTTGAGATAGTGCACACCATCCTCATCGCGATCTTCCGGCGCGTGGATGTGCCCGCAGATGATGCCATCGCAATTTTTCCTGCGGGCAAGGTTGCGCAACAACTCCTCGTAGCGATCGACGAAACACACGGCCGACTTGACCCTTGCCTTCACCTGTTTGCTGATCGAATAATACTCCTTGCCGCGCCATGCGCGCCATTGGTTGTAAACGCGGTTGATGCCAAGAAGCAGGTCGTAACCGACCGACCCTACCACCGCGAGCCACTTGTGATTGGTCGAAACGCTGTCGAAGCCGTCACCATGAATCACCAAATAGCGCCTGCCATTCGGCCCGGTGTGGATGTGCTCCTTCATCAGACTCACGCTGCCAAAGACCAGCGGCATGAAGCGCTCGAGAATCTCATCGTGATTGCCACGCAGATAAATGACCTCAGTTTGGTCGCGCTCGGTCATTTTCAAAATCTTGCGGATCACACGGCTGTGACGCGAGGTCCACTGACCACCGCGCCGCAACGCCCAGCCATCAATGATGTCGCCATTGAGCACGAGCTTGCTGCACTCGATGTGTTTGAGGAAATCAACAACCTCATCAGCCTTGCTGTCGCGCGTGCCAAGGTGGATGTCGGAGAGAAATACCGTACGGCATGAAAGTTTTTCGCGCTTCGCCGAGCGTTTGATTTTCACTCGCGCAACCGAGCTCGCGGCCGCTTCCTGAAAAATGCCCTCGAGCCCACCTACAATGCGATCCCAGCCAAGCGATTTGACACTTCGCCGCGCGGAAATCCGCAACTCATGCGATGGACCCATCCGCAGCGCACGCACGGCCGCAGCAATGAAGGCTTCACCATCGCCCTTCGCAACTTTGAGCCCGTTGATGCCATGCTCCACATGCAAACGCGCAGCGGCATAATCATACCCCACACATGCCAAGCCGCTGGCCATGCCTTCCAGTAAGACATTGCCAAAAGTTTCGGTTTCACTCGGAAACAACAAAACATCGCATGAAGCATAATGCCGCGCGAGCTCCTCGCCGGTTTGCACTCCCACAAAATGCACCCACGGCAATGTCGCCTCAAGCTTCGGACGCAATGGACCATCGCCCACCACCACACAACGCAGCTCCGGCACCTCCGCCCTCATCCTTTCAAAGGCCGCCATCGCGAGATCAAAGTTTTTCTCCGCAGCCACGCGACCCACCATCACCACCACCGGTACATCCGGATCCGCACCCCACGCACACCTCAAGGCATCACACCTCATGCCCGGCGAAAATAAATCGGTGTCGACCCCGCGCCCCAAAACATGCACCCGCGGCACACCCTCGGCCATGAGGCGATCCGCCACCTCGCGCGATGGCACCACCGTGCAATCGGCCCGCTGGTGAAACCGCTTGAGATATGACATCGCCAAGGGCCGCAGCACACCAACGCGATAACGATCCATGTAATCGTGAAAATTGGTGTGAAACCCACTCACCACCGGAATGCCAAGCGCGGTGGCAGCCTTCATCGCTGATTTCCCCATCAGGCTCTCCGTCGCGATGTAAATCACATCCGGCCGCCGCGCCATCCACCTCGAGCGAAACTCAAAAGGCTTGGGCAAACCCACCCGCACCGCCGGATACCCCGGCAACGGCACTGCCACAGCCTGGCTCTCCCCGCGCCCAGCATTGAGCCCGGTGTGCATGACATGCACCCGATGCCCCTTTTGCCGAAGCCCGTCGCGAAAACGCCCCAAGGTCATGGCCACGCCATTGATGTCGGGCGTGAAGGTGTCGGTCACAAATTCGATTCTCATGATGTTGCGGAAATATTATTTAATTTCGCTTAAGCATTTCAGCCACCTGCCCCCACTACATCACTCCCCATCAAGTGACAATTCCGTCACATGGCTCCACAAGGATCACTCGCCTTCCCTCGCTTTGCGCAGATATTCGCAGATCAACGGAATCCTTGCACCCGCCGAAGGCATCTCGAGAAGCTGCTGACGCAAATCAGGATCATTCACAAACTGCTGACTCACAATGTCGGTCATCAAGCCCGGCTCTTCAGCACGATCCAACAAAGCAAACACCCCTTGCTGCACAGCCTCAGGCAAATCCTGGATGGCATCCTCAATCGCACCTCGCAGTGTTTTCATCGCGGCACCCTCACCGCCCTCGGGCGTGAAAACCGTCACCACGGGCTCGATCCGCACAAAGGGGTAATCCTTCCCGCCCAACCACTCAAGGAAACCCACCCGCATCACTCCATGCAGCAGAAGGTTGGAAGTGCCATCCTCCATCTCGCGTGAGGCCCTCACCAAGCCGATCGTACCCACCGGTGCGACGCAACTTTCAAAGCCCTCAATGCCATCCGGCTCGGCCAATAGCCGACCCACCGCAAATAGGCAGTCACCCTCGATCGCATCCTCCAGCATCCGCCGGTAGCGCGGCTCAAAAATGTGCAATGGCAATCCGCCATGCGGAAACAAGGTGCAATCCGGCAATAACATCACGCCACATTGCTCGGGAATGTTAAGTGCCGTCATCCGCCCACCAAGCAGCCACATCAGCCGCGCCAAAGCAAGCTGATTGCCAATCGCTCGAAATCGCTTGCATTTTCCCACCAATCGATTTTTTCAAACAAGAATCCAACACCGCTACGGTACTAACAGGCAAATTCTATTTCACCCCCAACCATCCATCCACCGATGATCGAAGTCCACAAACTCACCAAACAATTCGGCTCCAAGCTCGCGGTCGATGACCTCTCGTTCACCGTCAAAAAGGGCGAAGTCCTCGGGTTCCTCGGGCCTAACGGCGCCGGCAAGTCGACGACCATGCGCATGATCACCGGCTTCATCCCGCCGAGCTCCGGTGACGCCAAAGTCTGCGGCCTATCGATCACCGAAAACCCGCAAGAGGCAAAAACCAAAATCGGCTACCTCCCGGAATCCGCTCCGCTGTACCCGGACATGACGGTCTCCAGCTTTCTGTCCTTCTGCGCCGAAATTCGCGGACTCAAAAAATCCGCCGCCAAGGATGCGGTCGAGCGAGCGATCGAAACCTGTTTTCTTAGCAGCGTTGCAACCCAATCGATCGACACGCTTTCCAAAGGCTACCGCCACCGCACCTGCCTCGCCCAAGCACTCCTGCACGACCCCGAAGTGCTGATCCTGGATGAGCCCACCGACGGACTCGACCCAAACCAAAAACACGAAGTGCGCCAACTCATCAAACGCCTCGGCAAGGACAAAGCGATCCTCTTCTCGACCCACATCCTCGAGGAAGTCGAAGCCGCCTGCTCGCGCGCCGTGATCGTCGATCGCGGAAAAATCGTCGCCGATGGCACACCCGCCGAACTCATCGCGCAATCCGACACCGGCTCGCTCACCGACCTCTTCCGCAAACTCACCACCCGCGACACCGAAGCCACAGCCTGAGGCAAAAGCCCGCCCGAAAATTCATTTCACATTTCACCACCATGTCCTCGCTCACCATCTACAAACGCGAACTTCGCAGCTACTTCGGCCAGCCGACCGCCTACGCGATCATCGTGATCTTCCTCGCCCTCTCAATGGGTCTCACCTTCAGCTTCGGCAACTTCATGCGCATCGGCGATGCCTCGCTCGAATGGAGTTTCTTCTTCTGGCACCCATGGATCTACATGCTGCTCGCCCCCGCCGTCGGCATGAAGCTCTGGTCCGACGAACAACGCAACGGAACCATCGAGCTGCTCGGCACCTTTCCAGTCTCG
>CAIVXP010000070.1 GCA_903909905.1 Akkermansiaceae bacterium | reverse complement strand
TACATCGCCGAAATGCTGCGCGGCAAAAACTGCCGACTCACCCGCATCGCCCAAGGCCTACCCGCCGGCGGCGGACTCGAACACGCCGACGAACTCACCCTCCTCCGCGCCATGCAAGGACGGAGAAGTGTTTGGTAAGAAGGGAGGTTCAGGTTTCAAGCTTTCAGTTTCAAGGAGACAGATGATGAAGAAGCGGCTTCTTCTTCACTCAAGGTAGGGCGATGCGGCTGCTCATTTGCGCGAACCTTTTGGAAAAAGGTCCCTGCCATTGAAGAAGCAGCTTCTGATCTAGCATCTTCTGTCTCGAAGTCTTCCGTCTTCTCTTGAAACCGATTCCCAGCTTGCCCTCAGGCTATAACGCATTACTTTTCCAGCATGAACTCTCGTCTCCAGATCGATCCGAACATTTGTCATGGCAAGCCAGTCATTCGGGGCACCCGTGTCTTGGTCTCAACGATCCTCGGCGCATTGAGTGGTGGTGATACTTTGGAGCAGGTCCTCGAAGATTACCCGAATATCACCCGCCAGGATGTAGAGGCCGCCCTCGAATTTGCCAGCAAGCTCACCGACTATCAGGCATCTGCATACGAGGCGGTCGCATGAGATTTTTTCTCGACGAAAACTTTCCCAAGTCCGCAGCGAATATGCTACGGCAAATCGGGCATGAAGTGCATGACTTACGCGGCAGCGGCAGAGAGGGCCTTGGCGATCCGCAGATATTCGACGAGGCGCAGCGGTACGAATCGATTTTCCTAACCACGGATCGCGATTTCTTTCACACCATCCCACATCTTTACGAGAAACATCACGGAGTCATCGTGATCGCCCTACGACAGCCAAACCGAGCGGCAATCCTGGAAAAATTGTCATGGATCCTCCAGCACCTCAAAGCCTCTGATTTTGCCAATCGGACAATCCAGTTGCGTGACAGAACATGGATCGCAATTCCACCATTGGAATAGGCAGACAGGTCAGCTTCTTTTCATGACTCTTCTGTCTCGAAGTCTTCTGTCTTCTCTTGAAACTGAATTGCCTCCACTTTGCTCCGGCCATGCCAGTTTGGCTTCGCTTTGATTGCGGGTCGCTAAAGCTCCCGCTGCATTCTTGAACCTTGAAACTTTTTCCCCATTGGAATTGAGTAAAAACTGAAGCGCTGAAAACAGATGATCACTGAGCTTCTTTTTCCCCAACCACCAATCTCAAATATCCAATCACGCTTCCCCTCTGCGTTCCTTTGCGACCTTTGCGGCTCGACGGTACACCCATCTGAAAAAGTGGGCAAGATGCCCACGCTCCTTGAATATGCGGCTTCTTCATGCACTCCCATTCACCAATTTCTCATATCCAATCACTTTTCATTCTACGCATTCCTTGGCGACCTTTGCGGCTTTGACTTCGTTGCACTACGTCCATGCCATCAGGCTTCGCTAATATTGATGTTTGCTACCGCTCACAGGGCATTGCGGTAAATCCCTCTTCAAAGATTCGGCGCTGCGGGCCGCATCGCCCTACCGGTGAAAAATACAGGACTTCCGTCTCCGCTTGAAACTGAAAGCTTGAACCTTGAAACTTTTCTCTCACACCGGCGCTTGATCGAGCTTGAAGGCATTGTGCACGGCGCGGGCGGCATCTTCGATGCGGCTTTCCTCGACGGTGACGGCGATCTTGATTTCCGAGGTGGAGATCATGCCGATGTTGATGCCTGCATCACCGAGGGCCTTGAACATCTTGGCAGCGACGCCCGAATGCGAGCGCATGCCGATGCCGACGACGGAGAGCTTGGCAATGCCGGCCTCAGTTTCGATTTTCGATTGCGAGAGCTCCGCGAGTAGAGGCTTGAGCGCGGCTTGGGCGCGACCGAGGTCGCTCGAATGCATGGTGAACGAATGACGCGCAAAGCCATCATGCGCGATGTTCGAAATGATCATGTCGAGGTTGATCTCCGCCTCGCCGAGCGCGCCGAGAATGCGACCCGACATGCCGGGTTCGTCGGGGATGCCGGTGATCGTGACGCGGGCCTGCGAGCGTTCGATCGACACGCCGCGGATGACGACATTTTCCATGTTGGGATGTTCTTCTAACACGAGGGTACCTGGGTTATCGTTGAGGGAGGAGCGGACTTCGAAAACAACGCCGAATTTTTTGGCAAACTCGACCGAGCGCGATTGCATGACCTTCGATCCGGACGAGGCCATCTCGAGCATTTCGTCGTAGGAAATTTCCGGCAGCTTGCGCGCGTTTTTCACCACCCGAGGATCGCAGGTGTAAACGCCATCGACATCGGTGAGGATCTGGCAGACATCGGCCTTCAACGACGCGGCCACCGCGATCGCTGTGAGGTCGGATCCGCCGCGGCCCAAGGTGTGAATCATGCCATCGGGCGTGATGCCTTGGAAGCCGGCGACCACCAGCGTTTTGCCTTCGTCGAGGAAGCCGCGCATCAGCGTGGGATCCATGTTGAGAATGCGGCCTCGGGTGTGCGAGCCAGTGGTGTGGATGCCAGCCTGGCGACCGGTGATCGATACCGCATCGATGCCAAGCTCACGCAAAGCCATCGTCACCAGCGCGATTGATTGCTGCTCGCCCGTGGCCAGCAAGACATCGAGCTCACGCTCGCAGGGATTGCCCGAAAGGTCCTTGGCCATCTTGATCAGGCCATCGGTCACGCCCGACATCGCGGAAACCACTGCGACGACCTGATTGCCCGCATCGCGCGTGCGTTTGATGCGCGCCGCGACATTGCGCATGCGATCGATCGAGCCGACGGAAGTGCCGCCGTATTTTTGGACGATAAGGGCCATGGGTGGAGCAGGGCGGAGTGAAAGCCACCCTGCGTAATTTGGCAAGAAATTGAAAGCGAAGGACGTGGGGGCCTCACTCCCAGCGCTTGGCCCATTCGGCGGGCAAGCGCAGGGGCTTGCCAGCAGGCATCGCGACCAAGGCCAGCGCCTGACGCGCGGTGACGAGGGTCGCGCCGTCGGATTCGCGGATCATTTCGAAGGCGCACCAGAAGCGGGCGCGGGAAATTTCATCGAGTCGGCCGCGGATTGTGATCCAATCGCCCAATTTTGCCGGGCGTTGATAATCGACCTCGGTACGCACCACGACCGGGAACACTTGGGTGTCCGACATCGTGCGCAGATCCATGCCCATCAATGCTGCCAGCCGGGTGCGACAGGTTTCGATCATGCGCAAATAGGCAAGATTGTGAACCACGGCCCCGCAATCGGTGTCGAAAAACATCACCTCCTCACGGGTCTCAATGCTGGGTTTTGCTTCAGGCACAAACGAATGATGCATCATGGCAGCCTTGAAGTTTCAAGTTTCAAGACAGAAAAAGGGCGTGTCCCGACCCTTGGATCGAGACACGCCCTAGCGAACCAACGAGTTGTCAGAAACCAACGACTCACCAGCCGATGAGCCTGGATACAGCGGTGCGAAGGGTGGCTTCGAGGACGGCGGCTTCGCCATGGGTGAGCGGGATGGCGACCTTGCGCACGGATTTGTCGGCGGCGATTTGGCGCGACATGCCGAGCAGGTAGGGCGCGCGGCCGGGATCGTCGCGGACGGTCAGCTCGAAGGTGCTGTTGGCTTTTTCCGACTGATGGAAAAGTTTCGCCTGAGTGAGGCCGCCTTGTAGGGTGGCAAGGACCTGGCCGATGTCGCTGAGGTTCCACTTCATGGTGATCTTGTTTTCCCAGTCGAATTGTTTCTCGCCCGATTGGTTGGCGGCATCGACAAACAGCGCCGCTTTGGTGCGGTTGAGGCTGAAGCGGACCACGCCGCCGGTCGTGCGCGGATTGGGCTTGTAGATGGTGTAGTCGGCGGGGAACTCCGTGCCGCGCGGGTCGACATCCTCCGTGGCGGGGGCCTCCGGGTTGGCGGTGGAGCGGCGGTTTCCGTTGCTGCGGCCGTTGCTGGCGACGCCCATGGCGCTGGCGACGCCCATGGCGCTGGCGACGCTCATGTTGCCGGCGGCCGGGCGGGTTTCATTCTGTGTCAGGTTTTGTGTCATTGTTTTCATAATCTCATGAATTGGGATACGTATTCACTGGAGCACAGGGATTTTGGCACCGCAAGAAAAAATATGTTCATTTGAACATTTAATTTCATGGGCCCATGGAATTGCGTCTTGGCCGGGATTGGCGGGCCGGGCATGTTGGGGCGGTGAATGTCCGCGTGCTGATCGATGGCCCTTCGGAGCTGGTGTTTGACTACGCCGTGCCGGCCGGGATGTCCGTGCGCGCGGGGTGTCGGGTGCGGGTGCCTTTGCGACGAAAGCATGCCACGGGCACCGTGCTGGCGGTGGTCGAGCCGGCGCAGGCGGACTTCGGCCTGCGTGAGGTCGAGGCCCTGATCGATCCCGAGCCTTTGGTCACTCCCGCTTTGTTGCGCATGGGCGAGTGGATCGCGGGGTATTATGGCTGCGGCATCGAGACGGTGATCCGCTCGCTGTTGCCCGAGGCGGTGAGGTCGGAGGAAAATTCCGCCAAGACCCGCAGGGTCGCGGTGCTCGCGAAGCAACCCGATGTCGAGGCGATGGAAAAACTCGCGCGTCGCGCGCCGCGGCAGCATGTGATCCTAAGCATTTTGAATCACGCGCCGGAAAATCGCATGGCGGTGACCGAGCTGGGCGAGGGTGCGAATGCCGCATTGAAGGCCTTGGAAAAATCCGGCCTGGTGCGCATCGAGACCGAAGAGGTGCGTCGCGATCCCGAAGCCGAGGGCCTCGACGAAGTCGTGGGTTCGTCGCCCTTGCAACTCAACGAAGGTCAGCAAGCCGCGTTGGAAGCGATCTTGCAGAGCCTCGAAACAGAAACGCCGATGCCGATCCTGTTGCTTGGCGTCACCGGCTCGGGGAAAACCGAAGTTTATC
Source organism: Akkermansiaceae bacterium (assembly GCA_903909905.1). Classification (GTDB taxonomy): domain Bacteria; phylum Verrucomicrobiota; class Verrucomicrobiia; order Verrucomicrobiales; family Akkermansiaceae; genus Luteolibacter. The sequence continues at coordinate 894 of CAIVXP010000070.1, read as the reverse complement.
TGCAAGCGGCGCAAGCAGTTTTGGATCGCGGCAAAACCGTGTTGGTCTTGGTGCCGGAAATTTCGCTGACCCCGCAAACTGTGCGGCGATTCAAATCACGCTTCGCGGCGATGCAGGACAAGGTGGCAGTTTTGCATTCGCATCTTTCGCAAGGCGAGCGCTTCGACGAATGGCATCGCATTCGCAAAGGCGAAGCGCGCATCGTCATCGGCGCGCGTTCGGCGGTGTTTGCGCCGCTACCGGATCTCGGGCTGATCCTCGTCGATGAGGAACACGAAAACACTTACAAGCAGGAAAGCGTGCCACGATATCACGGACGCGATGTCGCGGTGCTGCGCGCGTCATTTGAAAAATGTTCGATCGTGCTTGGCTCGGCAACGCCCTCGCTCGAATCGTGGCACAACACGCAGTTGAAAAAATATCAAGTCGTGCGGCTTGATCAGCGCGCTGATGGACAATCGATGCCGATGGTGCGCGTCGTCGACATGCGGCTCGAGGCCGCCAAGCGCAAGGGTGGACCCGCGATGCTTTCGGACAAACTGCGCAGTGCGCTCGAGCAGCGATTGGAAAAAGGCGAGCAATCGATTTTGTTTCTCAACCGCCGCGGCTTCGCGCGTTCCTTGCAATGCCCCCAATGCGGCCATGTCTGCCAATGCCCGCACTGCGCGGTCGCGCTCACCTATCACCGCAGCGACGAAAGACTCGTGTGCCATGTGTGCGGGCATCAGGCGATCGTTCCGCGCAAATGCCCGGAGTGCAAAGACCCTGCGATCATCCTGCAAGGATACGGCACGCAGAAGGTCGAGGAGGTGCTCGCCAAAGTTTTGCCTTCGGCAAAAATCGCACGCATCGATGCCGACGCGATGCGCCGCAAACACGCGCTGCGCGACACGC
>CAIVXP010000069.1 GCA_903909905.1 Akkermansiaceae bacterium | reverse complement strand
TGGTTTGAGATCACCCGCGCGAGACAGACCAGCGGAGCCTTTGATGACTACCTGCAACTCAAGGAGCGGCTCAAGGAACGCCAGCATCAGCGCAAGGACCCGGTTTCCGAATATCTCGACCGCATGGATCGAATCTTTTACCGCGAGGTGGAAAAACCACTGTCGGGGGATTTCCCGCCCGAGTGAGCCGCCTGGCAAAGGTGCTGGTGAGGCCTAGCGTGGGCCGTCATTTCAACGCTTCGAAACCATAGCGCCCGTTCTTGGCGGTGATGCGCGGAGTGCGTTGGTGTTTTTCAAAGTAGTCATTGCCTTCCTTCAGGTTGGCCCAATGTGCGTGCCATGTTGAATTTTGTTCCGAGGCCATGCGTTGGGGGGTCGGGCGAAAGGGAAAGATGTGCACTGCGAAAGCATGTTGCCCGCTCGCGTGGGCGGCAGCGCAGAGGGTGTAGATTTCATCAATGCCCTCATTGGTCATAGCGAGGCAACCGGTCGATACGCGGTCGCCATGAATCATGATTGCGCTGCCGCTGCGGTTGAGCGAGCGATCGAGTGCGTTGGGGTAGCCAATGTTGAAGGCGAGGTGAAATTGGCTGTTGGGATTCATGGCCGAGGGTGGCACGCTGTAAAACCCCTCGGGCACTTGGCGATCGCCCTCGGCGAGTTTGGGCCCGAGCGTGCCTGAGGCGGCGGCCACAGGGTAGCTGCGGAAAAGTTCAAAGCGGCCGGAGGAGCGGTTTTCGACAAATAGCTCCAATATCCGTTCTTCCTTGAAGGCACGGATAAACACCGGATCGCCAAAGTGCAGATTTTTTGCCCGAAGCGCCAACTCAAGGGCTGGGCGCACGCGGGCTGCAGCGGCTTCGGCACGGGGAAGGGATGAAGATTCCATTTTCGGGGCCGGTTTTTCGCAGGAGGCCGCGCAGGCCAGCAGCAGGAAAACGCTGAATGCGGATGATTTCACAGGGATGCGGGCAATGATCGGCGCTTGGATGAAAATATCCACGAAATTTTGAACCCCTTAAACGGAGAAAGGCGGGTGCATCGCGTGATTTCAAGAGACAGGTTGCAGGGGCGGCGGTTTTAAGCGACAAGACATCTGTCACTCATGAGTCAATTATTGATCGAACCAGCCCGTCGCGCCGGATGCGAGGACCTTGCCGCACTTGATGAGGTGCTTCGTATGGCCGTGCAGCGTCAGCGTTCGCCGATTGATGATGTGCTGGATGCCGGGGTGGTCGACGAGGAGCGCTACATGCGCGAGCTCGCCCACGATTTGGGCATGGAGTGGCTGGATGTGATTCCCGCTCCGGAGGTTCCCTTGCCCTTGCGTGAAGCCTGCGGCCCACGCATCGCATTGCGTCACCGTTTGCTGCCGGTGGAGATCACCGAAATGAATGGCACGAAGCGTCTCAAGTTGGCGACCTTCGACCCCTTCAACCTAGTGGCCCGGCAGGCCGCCGCCCAGGAATTGGCGCTGCCGATCGATTGGTGCATGACTTCGCGCAAGCGCCTGCACGAGGCGCTGCGGCGGCTTTATGGTGTGGGTGCCGACACATTCGAACAAATCCTCGAGGGTCGCGACTTCGATTACGACCACCTCGATGCCGGAGAAGACGAGGCGAACATCATCGACCAAGACGACGACGAGGAGGCGAGCGTCGTCAAATTCGTCAACCAGATCATCCGCGAAGCACTCGATCAACGCGCGACCGACATCCATGTCGAGCCGCTGAGCACCAATCTGCGCATCCGTTATCGGATCGACGGCCGCTTGATCGAAGTGGCGGTACCGGAAAACATCAAGGCACTGCAAAGTTCGGTCATTGCGCGTTTGAAAATCATGGCGCGGCTCGACATCGCCGAGCGCCGCGTGCCGCAGGACGGCCGGATCAACCTGCAGTTTGAAGGCCAAACGATCGACGTCCGCGTGGCGACCGTGCCAACGGTCGAGGGTGAAAGCGTTTCGCTGCGTTTGCTCAACCAGGAAAAATTCAATATCGCGAAGCTCGGCATGGAGCCCTTCGTGCAGAAGAAAATCGAGGCCCTGCTCCATTTGCCCAACGGGATCATCCTCATCACTGGCCCGACCGGCTCGGGCAAATCGACGAGCCTTTACTCGTTCCTCAGTGAGGTGAACGACCCCGAGCGTCGCATCGTCACGGTTGAGGATCCGGTGGAAAACAAACTCACCGGCGTGATGCAAATCGCGGTGAAATCGGAAATCGGTCTGACCTTTGCCAATGCGCTACGCTCGATCCTGCGGGCCGATCCGAACATCGTCATGATCGGGGAGATTCGTGACCTTGAGACGGCGGAGATCGCGATTCGCGCGTCGCTGACCGGTCACTTGGTTTTCTCCACGCTGCACACCAACGACGCGATGGGGGGCATCAGCCGGTTGGTCGATATGGGCGTCGAGCCGTTCCTTGTGTCGGCGGCGGTGCGTGCCTTTCTCGCGCAACGCTTGGTGCGAAAACTTTGCATGAATTGCCGCGTGCCGCGCGAGGTGAGTCATGTCGATCGCCGCAATCTCGGCATCCCGGACGAATTGCAGGGCACGATTTATTCGCCAGGTGGATGTGACCGCTGCCGTGGCACGGGTTTCTCCGGTCGCTTGGCGATTTACGAAGTCGTGTTGCTGACGCCGGCGATGCAGGAGCTTGTCGCTCACGGTGCGCCCGCACCAAAGATGCGCGATCAGGCCCTGCGCGACGGATTTGTGCCGATGCGCACCTATGGCTGGCACAAGGTGATGAAGGGGCTCACAACGATCGAGGAGGTCATATCGGTGACTTCATCCGACATTGGTGGCGGTGAGGATTGATCGATCATTTTTTTCATCATGCCTGTCTTCGCATACAAAGCACTCAACACCGATGGCGCCGTTAAAAGCGGCGAGGTCGATGCGGCGGATCGGCCGGAGGCCTTGCGCATGTTGGATCGCAAGGGCCTGCAACCGGTGAGTTTGCGTGAGACGGCGGGTATTTTCCCCACCGCGGGCAAGAGCGGAAAAGCGAAACCCGAGGATACCGCGAAAGCTGCCTCAAAGCCCGAAGATGCGCCGATACCCGAGGGTCCGATCAAATTGAAACGCCAGGAGGTGGTGCTCTTCACCGAAGAACTTTCCGACATGCTTGGTGCTGGCCTGCAGCTTGAGCCGGCGCTCAAGTCGATGGAAAACCGCCAGGAGCTCGGCAACCTCAAGGCGGTGTCCTACAAGATCCGCCAGATCGTGCG
>CAIVXP010000068.1 GCA_903909905.1 Akkermansiaceae bacterium | reverse complement strand
TATGGTCTGAACAAAGGGGTGCAGGGTCCGCACACAGGTAAATTCGAAGGGTGCTTCAAGACTGCCGGTGAGCAATAGCTCGGAACCGAAACGTTGGGCCCAAAGGCTGTATTTTAAGGGTCCCAAGGCTTTTGCGTCGCCCTCCGGCAAATCGAAAACTTCAACACCCAACTCACCCTCGTAGCTCTTCCCCTGTTCTGGCAGAGTCGCCAGGTCTATTTTTAATCGCTCGCTCACGAGCCGATTTTAAGGCCGATTCGCCTTACGCCAAGCCGCAATTGCCGGTCACAGGTGTAGCGCTTAAAATTTTTAATCAAGCGATTCCAAGCACTTCCGCATCGCAACGGACCTGGAGGCGTGAAATTTCGGAAATGTTTAAGAATTTTTTCAAATTTTCCAAACACTCCAAGTCCTGGGCCGATGAGTGAATTTTTTTCAGCCCCTAGGGCTAGGATGGCTTGCTTGCCAATCGTACTCCAAGAGCTTCGGAATAAGGCTGTTTTACAACATACATGCATTTTCAAAACCACAATATGTTGTATTGTGAATAATTTGTGGATACCACATGGGCAAAATAGCATTGACCCAAGAGCCAATTTTAAATGAGCTCTCAGACGCTTCACGAGGCAAAATATTCGATTTGATTTCAACTCCACCGCCTTTTTCCACCACCCCCCAATCAAAAGCTTAAACCACCATGTCAGCAAACTCCGCAACCACCACTGTCACCCTTGGAAACCGCAGCTTTCACCTCGATCGCGATAAGGCTGAGCAGGCCATCGCAGCCAAGAGCGTGATCAACGGCCGCGACACGATGTTCTTCAATATTCTGCCGCTCAAATACCAGTGGGCGTACGACCTCTACAAAACCATGAAGAACAACCACTGGGAGCCAGAGGATGTGACCATGCAAAAGGATATCGAACAGTGGCGCTCCGACGAGATCAGCGATGTCGAACGGTGGATCATCAAAATGGGCATCGGTTATTTCTCCGCTGCCGAAGGGATTGTCGGCGACAACGTCCTCCACGTGGTGCGCGAAGTGGTGACCGCGCCCGAACTGAAGCTGGTGCTCGGCCGTCATGCGCATGAGGAAAACATCCATGCCGATTCGCTGGTGTACATGCTCTCCTCGCTCGGCCTCAACCCGCACGAGTGCGAAGCGATGTTTGAGGACATCCCGACCATCAAGGCGAAGAACCACTTCGTCGTTTCAAATTCGCGCGCGCTGCGCCGCGATGTTGACCTCACCGTCACTGAAAACAAACAGGCGCTCGCCAAGAACATCTTCCTCTTCGGTCAGGTGATGGAAGGCACGCAGTTCTACGGCCTCTTCGGCATGATCCTTTCGCTCTATCGCCAGAACAAGTTCCCCGGCATCGGCTCGATGTTCCGCTACACGCTGCGCGACGAATCGAACCACATCGAGGTCTTCCGCAACCTGCTCATGGATCTCATCAACGAGAACCCCGATATCTGGACGGAAGAGTTCAAGGAAGACCTCCGCGACACGATGAAGGACGGCATCACGCTTGAGAAACAATTCATCCGCGATTGCCTGCCGGTTTCCGCGCTCGGACTCAACTCGACCGACTTCGAAACCTACATCGACTACATCGCCGACCGCCGTCTCGCTTCATGCGGGCTCGCGCCGCTCAACGCCACCGTCTCCAACCCATTCCCTTGGCTTGCCGAGATGATGGACATCAAGAAGGAAACCAACTTCTTCGAAGGCCGCGTCACCGAATACCAGAAAGCCTCGGCTCTCGCCGCTGTCGACGACGACGAGCTCTGACCCGCCATCGGGTGGGGGCGGCCGTCGTTCGTTCCCGCCTCGCGTCGTTCCTTTTTCAGCCTTCACGAATTTCCAAAACACAAAATTTCACCAATCAAGCCTCATGTACCGCTCCATTGATCCCACCGAAGACATCGTTCTCAAGCAAGTCATCACCGACCGCTTCGCATTGCCGCCCGCGGATCGCTTATACTTGTGGCGCGATGTGCTTCCGAAGGAAAAGCGTGCTCCGATTTCCGACATCATCGTGACCCGCGGCAACGCCGAGTCGCATTTTTCGCTCGAGGACGTGGCCGACGCGATCGGTGACTCGCTGGCCGACCTGCTCATCGCGCGCAGCGAGGACGAGAAGTCGATCTTCTCGGATGTGAACCGCCAGTTTGTTTCCGATGTTGCTCACGCAGTCGCCAACTCGCTCACCAAGTCGCTCGATGAGGGCGGCCGCCTGCGTCTCTCCGAATCCGATCTCTACCTGCTCATCGAAAAGGCCCTGCTCGAGAACGAAGCTTACGATGTCGCCAAGTCGCTCGCCTTCCGCCGTTCGCTTGAAAAGCACGGCTCGGTCGATCTCAACGCGGGAGTCAGCACGCTGCCCGTGCGCCTCATCCGCCGCAACGGCAACGTCGTGCCATGGTCGGAGACGAAAATCGAAATCGCCGTGCGCAAGGCCTTCCTCACGATCAAGGAAAACCCCGAGCCGGCGATCGACATCGCTCACGCGGTGACGGAAAAGATCCGCCGCGGCGACCAGTCGTTTGTCCACATCGAGGACGTGCAGGACATGGTGCAGGAGGAACTGATGCGCCAAGGCCACTTCAAGGCGGCCGAACACTACATCCTTTACCGCGCCCAACGCTCGCGCCTTCGCGAAGAGCAGGAAGCCAACGCCGAGGATCCCAACCAGGAGTTCATGGTCACCGTTTCCGACGAGCAGGGCGGCTCGTCGTTCTGGGATGGTATGGAACTCAAGAAGCGCATTTCTTTCGCTTCGATCGGACTCGACCTCTGCCTGTCCGAAATCGAAATCGAACGCGAATTGCGCCGCTCGATCGGATCGGAAATTTCTGAAAAGGATCTTAAGGCAACCATCATCCTCAATGCCAAGTCGCTGATCGAAAAGGACGCCGACTTCGCGAAATTTGCCGGCCGCATCCTGCTTTCCTTTATCTACGAGGAGGTGCTCAACTGGTCGATCTCGCGCGATGGCATCGATAAGCTCAAGCAGGCCCATAAAACTGCATTCAAGGCCTATCTCAAGCATGGTGTTGCCATCAAGCGCATCAACCCCGAGCTGCTCGAATGCTACAACCTCGACAAACTCGCCGAAGCGCTCGATCCGACCGCCGACCTCGACTTTGACTATCTCGGCATTCAGACGCTTTACGACCGCTATCTCGTTGTCGACAAGACCGGCAACAAGCCGCGCCGTCTTGAAACACCGCAGTTCTTCTGGATGCGTGTGTCGATGGGCCTCTTCAAGCGCGAAGAAAACAACCGCGACGAATGGGTCGTGCGCCTCTACAATCTCTACAAGGGTCGCCGTTTCTGCTCGTCCACGCCGACGCTCTTCAACTCCGGCACGCTGCACTCGCAGCTTTCCTCATGCTACCTTTACAAGGTCGATGACTCGATCGAGTCGATCATGATCCGCGGCGTTGCCGAAAACGCATTCCTTTCGAAATGGGCCGGCGGCCTCGGTGGTTCATGGACCTCCGTGCGCGGCACCGGTGGCTACATCCAAGGCACCAATGGCGAGTCGCAAGGCATCATCCCATTCCTCAAACTTCACAACGACCAGCTCGTCGCCGTGAACCAAGGTGGCAAACGCCGCGGCTCCGGCTGCGCGTACCTCGAGACTTGGCACAACGACATCGAGGACTTCCTCGAGTTGCGCAAGAACACCGGCGATGAGCGCCGCCGCTGCCACGACATGAACACGGCCAACTGGATCCCCGACCTTTTCATGAAGCGCATGGCCGACCGCGGCACATGGACGCTGTTCCGCTCGAACGAAGTGCCCGACCTCCACGACCTTTACGGCAAGGCTTTCGAACAACGCTACTGCGAGTACGAGACGCTCGCTTCCGAAGGGAAAATTTGGTCGCGCCAAATGCCCGCACTCGAACTTTGGAAGGGCATGCTCAAGATGGTTTTCGAAACCGGCCATCCGTGGATCACCTTCAAGGACCCCTGCAATGTCCGTTCGCCGCAAGACCACTGCGGTGTCATCCACTCGTCGAACCTCTGCACCGAGATCACACTCAATACCTCCGCCGACGAAACCGCCGTCTGCAACCTCGGTTCGGTCGTTCTCGATACGCACATCACCCGTGATGGCGCGCTCGACCACGAGATGCTCAAGGAAACCATCACCGTCGCGATTCGCGCATTGGACAATGTGATCGACATCAATTTTTACCCAACCGAAGCGGCCAAGACGGCGAATTCTCGCCACCGCCCGATCGGCCTTGGTGTGATGGGCCTGCAGAACGCCCTCTACAAGCGTGGGCTCGCCTTCGCCTCGGACGCGGCGGTCGAATTCAACGATGAAATGATGGAGGCAATCGCCTATTACGCGTATAGCGCGTCATCCGATCTCGCCAAGGAGCTCGGCACCTACTCGTCATACAAGGGCTCGAAATGGGATCGCGGTCTTCTGCCGCAGGACACGCTCGACCTCCTCGAGGACGAGCGCGGCCGCAACATCGATGTGCCGCGTGGTGGCAAGATGGACTGGTCGGTCGTGCGTTCGAAAATCGAAGCCCAAGGCATGCGCAACTCGAACGTGCTGGCTATCGCACCGACCGCCACCATCTCGAACATCATGGGCACCACGCCTTGCATCGAGCCGAACTACAAAAACCTTTATGTGAAGTCCAACCTCTCGGGCGACTTCATCGTGCTCAACTCGGAGCTCGTCAAGGACCTCAAGAAGGCCGGTTTGTGGAATCAGGAAATGCTCGATCAACTCAAGTATTTCGACGGCGAACTCGACGCCATCGACGACATCCCCGAGGCGCTCAAGCACAAGCACAAGACGGTCTTCGGCATCGGCCACGAATTCATTGTCGACGCCGCTTCGCGCCGCCAGAAATGGATCGACCAATCGCAGTCGGTAAACCTCTTCCTTGCCACGCCGGATCTCAAGACCCTGTCTCACATGTACCGTCGCACATGGGATAAGGGGCTCAAGACCACCTACTATCTGCGCACGCTACAGGCCTCAAACATCGAGAAGGCAACCATCGACGTCAAAAAAGAAGTCCGCGGCATCGCCGGTGGCGCCAAGCGCGAATACACCGCCGAGGAAAAAAATGCCTGCTCGCTGGATGCCATGCTCAATGGTGGCACATGCGAAGCATGCCAATAAAGAAAGCTCTTCAGAGCCCTTCTTCACATCATCCGGGTAATCGGGCATTCCGCCTGAAAACCCGGATGTTTTGTTTATAGCAGATTTCGATATGGCCTAACTAATCAAAATTCAACAACAAGCCATCAAAGCCCTGCCGGCTTGGTCCACGCCTCAAACTCCTGCGGGATCGGAGCTTCAAATGAGAGCCGCTCGCGGGTTAGCGGATGTTCGAAGGAGAGCTTCCACGCGTGAAGCATCAGGCGCTCGGGCAGCGTGGAGTTTCTACTAGGTTTGCCGTAAATCGGATCACCGACCAGCGGCGTGCCTTTGTGGTGTAGGTGCACGCGGATCTGGTGCGTGCGGCCGGTGTGCAGGTAGCAGAGCACGAGGGATGTGCGTGTCGCTGCATCGGCGCCGAGGATTTCGTAATCGGTGATCGCCGCCTTGCCGCCAGGCGGATTGACCACTGCCATTTTCTGGCGGTTCACCGGGTGGCGGCCGATGTGGGTGAAGATCGTTTCCTTGGCGGGTGCGGGCACTCCTTGAGTGACGGCGAGATAGATTTTCCCCATCGTGCTGCGCTCGGAAAATTGCGTGACGAGCGATTGGTGAGCGGGATCTGATTTGGCAACGACGAGGCAGCCGGAGGTGTCCTTGTCGAGGCGGTGCACGATGCCCGGACGCTCGACTCCGCCGATGCCGGAAAGTTTGCCGCGGCAGTGATGAAGCAGGGCGTTGACCAAAGTGCCATCGGGGTTGCCCGGAGCGGGATGCACGACCATGCCCGGTTCCTTGTTGAGCACGAGCAGGTCGTCGTCTTCGTAGAGAACATCGAGCGGGATGTCCTGCGGTGCGGCATCAAGCGGCACAGCTTCGGGCAGCGCGATGGCAATGCGATCGCCGGGCTTCACCGCATCGCGCGGCTTCGCGGGCTCGTCATTGACGATGATGTACTGCTCGCGGATCAGCACCTGAATGCGCGAGCGCGAGAGGTCCGGCAGACGGCTGGCAAGAAATGCGTCGAGTCGTTCGGCGGCGGCATCGGCCTCAATGATCACGCGGTGAATTTCGCCTGCATGATGATTGCCGCAAGCACCAAGTTTAGCGGCCCGCGCTCAAGCCTCGACCGACGTGAGCCATGTCTCGCGGCGGAACCATGTTTCCTGGCGCTTGGCGTACTGGCGCGTCGCGGCATTGATCAGCTCCTCGCAAGTCGCGCAATCAATCTC
>CAIVXP010000067.1 GCA_903909905.1 Akkermansiaceae bacterium | reverse complement strand
CGACAGGGTGTCACGCCCCGTTTTTCCGCAATTGCATAGCTTCATGATGAACGTGAGGGTAGGGGTAATTTCCCTAGGTATCTATCTTACCCGATAATCTCGTAAGACCAATGGCTGGGGTGAAGTTTCCCGTGCACAGTCAAACTCAGGCAAGCCGGGGGACTTGGGAATTTGGGCAATTTACTCTCCCGGCATTGACGCGGGGGTGGGTGACGGGTCAGATTCCGCAACCGCTCAGACAGACCATGGATTATCAAGCGAAAATCGCCCGCAACATCGCCTCTATCCCGCGCTCGGGAATTCGCGATTTCTTTGAGCTCGTGCAAGGGCGCGACGATGTCATTTCTTTGGGCGTCGGTGAGCCGGACTTTGCCACGCCATGGCACATCCGCGAGGCTGCAATTTACTCATTGGAAAAAGGTCAGACGACCTACACCTCCAATCTCGGCCTGCTATCCCTGCGCAAATCGATTGCGAAATACGTCGGCGGCTTTTTCGATGTCGAGTACGACGCCGCAAGCGAGATCCTCGTCACGGTCGGTGTTTCCGAAGCGATCGACATTGCATTGCGTGCGTTGCTCAACCCCGGCGACGAGGTGATTTACCACGAGCCCTGCTATGTTTCCTACAGCCCTAGCATCGTCATGGCTCACGCGGTGCCGGTGCCGGTGGTGACTACCAAGGAGCACGGCTTTTCGCTCAAGCCCGAAGCTGTTGCAGCGGCGATCACGCCCAAGACACGGGTGATCATGCTTAACTTCCCGACCAACCCGACCGGTGCCTGTGCCGCCCGCGAGGACCTTGAGGGCATTGCGAAACTTGCCATCGAGCACGACCTGATCGTGATGACCGATGAGATCTACAGCGAGCTGCGCTACGATGATGAGAGGCACCTTTCGATCGCCGCACTGCCAGGAATGCGCGAGCGCACGATTTTGCTGCACGGATTTTCCAAGGCTTTTGCCATGACCGGCTTCCGTTTGGGTTATGCCTGCGCGCCACAACCGATCATCGAGGCGATGATGAAGATCCACCAATACGCGATGCTCTGTGCGCCGATCATGAGTCAGAACGCCGCGATAGAGGCCTTGGAAAACGGCACGCCCGCGATGCTCGAAATGCGGCAAAGTTATCATCAGCGCCGCGATTTCCTCGTGCGCCGGCTCAACGAGATCGGCCTTGAATGCCATCTTCCGGGTGGTGCTTTTTATGTTTTCCCTGACATCCGCAGCACCGGTCTGACGAGTAAGGAGTTCGCTTTCAAATTGCTCGAACAGGAAAGTGTGGCCTGCGTGCCTGGTGGTGCATTTGGTCCCTCTGGCGAAGGGTTTCTTCGTTGCTGTTACGCGACGGCGTTCGAGGACATTCGCACCGCGACCGATCGCATCGAGCGCTTTGTGGGCCGACTGTGAGATCCGATGAACGCGAAGAACCATGAGGCGAACCCTGATCTGCTGACGCGGGCGCATTTGGTTCCCTTCGCGGTATTCATGGGCTTTCTCATTCTGCTGCAACTTGCTTCGTCGCTGATCGGCTGGGATCACCCCGATGCTCCGTGGTGGCGTCAGGATCCGGCGCAATGGGTCTACCCCGTGCAGACAATCGTCACGCTGGGTTTTCTGGTGCGCTATTGGAAATGTTACCGCTTCGATTGGTCGCTGAAGTGGTCACTCGTCGCGGTGGTTTTTGGTGCGGTCGGCATCGGGTTTTGGCTTTTGCCGACGACGCTTTACGACGCCTGGGGTATGCAGGGAGAGGCAACTGGATGGCTCAAGCACCTCGGCTTCGCGGCGCGGCGCGAGGGGTTTGATCCAGGAATTTTCGAACATCCCATGGCGTATTGGGCATCGCTCATGATGCGATTTCTGCGGGCTGTTGTGGTGGTGGCCTTGGTCGAAGAAATTTTCTGGCGCGGTTTTCTGATGCGTTTCGTGATTGATTGGGAGGGGGACTGTTGGCGTCAGCCCTTTGGTCTTGCTCATTGGAAATCTTACCTTCTCGTCACCGGGCTTTTCGTGGCTGCTCACTCGCCGGTCGATTACGCCGGGGCCTTTGCTTATGGTTCACTTACCTATTTGCTTTGCGTCTGGAGCAAAAACCTCGGTGCTTGTGTCGTCATGCACGCCGTCGCAAATTTGTTGATGGGAATCTACATCATGACCTACGGGAAATTTGGCCTCTGGTAGCCATTGCCTGCAAATTTCGCCGCTTGGGCATCTTTTACCTTGTCAAAAGTCCACCCCCGAGACGAGTATCGCGGCCCGCGCCGCAAGCGCGGTGGTGTAAGGGTAGATGCCCGAGTGGCTAAAGGGGGCAGACTGTAAATCTGCTGGCTAACGCCTACGCTGGTTCGAATCCAGCTCTGCCCACCATCTTCATAATCAACAGGTTATGAAAACAAAAGGTGCCAAAGTTGACGCCTTTTCCCCGGTCATGAATGACTGCGGTGACAAATTGGTGACAACTCAAGAACCCGTGGTTTGCGGGAAATCCAAAAAGCGCAAGCATGGCAAACCTGTGGCTTCGGTGAAGTTCGGATCAGCCGTGGTGCCGATCTATCAACTCGCCTCCGCCGGCCGCAAGCGCTTCATCCTCTCGTTTTATATGGAGGGTAAACGCGAACGCCGCTCGTTCACGAATCTGGAGACTGCCAAAAAGGAGGCCCAGCTCGTCGCGCAGCGAATCCAGAGCGGACGGCAGGAAATGAACGATCTGCGGCCCCACGACCGGGAAGCCTACCGCACCGTGGTCGATCTCCTCATGCCCTCCGGAGTCCCGCTGGTCACGGCGGTCCAAGAATATGTCAGAGCGAACGAGTTGCTCAACGGACTTCCACTGTTGACCGCGGTGGACGAGTTCAGTCGGAAAGCTCGCGGCATGAAGCTGGGAGTAAAGGTCAAGGACGTGGTCGAGGAACTCCTCGTTGCGAAGAAGCAGGACGGCCTGAGTCATCGCTATCAGCTCCAGCTTCAAAGCAATCTGAGGCGGTTTGCAGCGGACTTCGATGTGCCTATCTCGCACATCCGACGCGACCAGATCGACGACTGGCTCCGGAAGCGTGGTGTCGCCATCCGATCACGCAACGGCCTGCTTGCCACGATCCGGGTTCTGTTCTCGTTTGCCAAGAAACGGGCCTATCTGCCCGTCGG
>CAIVXP010000066.1 GCA_903909905.1 Akkermansiaceae bacterium | reverse complement strand
GGCAGATAAACCAAGCTCAGCGTTGGCGAATGTTTTTCTTCGATCCACTTCGCGGATGAGGCGATCCATTCGGATGATGCGATGCCCGCCGCCGGACCCCAGAATGAGGGAAACGGAAACTCGCCGAGGTCGCGTTTGAGTTCGTCGCGCAGCAGCATCGGCTGCGTGTGGATGTCGAAGACCTTGCGTCCGTCGGCCGGATAGAGCGGCCTTGGCGTGATGGAAAAATCCACCGCCGCGTGCATGTTGTACCACCAGAAAAGTTTTGCGCAGGTGAAGCCCGGGACTTCACGGCGGAGGCGGTCCCAAATTTTTTCGCCGCGCACGATGTGGTTGCTTTGTTTCCAAAATCGCGGCTCGGCAGACTCGCGATCGTACCAGCCATTGGCCACGATCCCGTGTGCGCCGAATGGAGCGCCGGTGGTGATGGCCGACTGCGCGGTGCAGGTCACGGCAGGAAATGCCGGCGCGTAGGATTGGAGCCCTTGCTCGCGGGCAAACGCTGCAAGGCCCGGCGTGTGAACGCCGAGCAGCGACTCGGAAAGACCGACAATGTTGAGAACGGCGACTCGCATAGCGCGGGGTGCTCGCGAAACTTTGCGCGATGCGCGGCCAACAAGCAAGCGGCCCAGCGCAGCGGACTGAAAGCATCTTGCATGGGCGCGGCCGCTTTTCCGGTTTGACCCGACGGCGGCCACTGGTAGCCTTGGGCCGTGAACCACCTCCCCAACGGCAATCTCCTGCGCCCCCTGCTTCTAGGGTTGGCCACCCGTTGACTTTTTCCTGCTTCACATTTCGTCTCCGGCCCGCCCATCCTCTTGGCGATTTCCCGGCCCGTTTTCCCAACCGAATTTTTTCCATCACCCGATCCCCATGCAACCTGCCTCGCTCAAAAAATACCGGCCCTTTCCGCCGATCCACCTGCCCGACCGCACTTGGCCGGACAAGGTGATCGATTGCGCTCCGGAGTGGTGTTCGGTCGACCTTCGCGATGGAAATCAGGCCTTGCCGCAGCCGATGTCGGTCGAGGAAAAACTCGAGTTCTTCGACCTGCTCGTCGGTGTCGGCTTCAAACAAATCGAAGTCGGCTTTCCGTCCGCCGCCGATACGGAATTCAATTTCCTGCGCCGCCTCATCGATGAAAACCGCATCCCCGACGATGTCACCATCCAGGTACTGGTGCAGACCCGCGACCACCTGATCCGCAAGACCTTCGATGCGATCGATGGGGCCAAGCGCGCGATCGTGCACATTTACAACTCGACCTCACCACTGCAGCGCCGCGTCACTTTTGGCGATGCCACCCGCGAATCGATTCGCGACATCGCGCTCGAAGGCGCGCGCCTTGTCAAAGAACTCGCGCCGACCATTCCAAACACCGAGGTGGTCTTGCAGTACTCGCCCGAATCATTCTCCGACACCGAACTCGACTTCGCACTCGAATGCTGCGCCGGCGTGATCGACATCTGGCAACCGACACCGGAGAAAAAAATGATCATCAACCTGCCGGATACGGTCCAGTGGGCGACTCCCAACATCCATGCCGACATGATCGAATGGATGAGCTGCCACCTGCCGCGTCGTGATTCGGTGATCGTCTCGCTGCACACGCACAATGATCGCGGCACCGGCGTCGCAGCCACCGAGCTTGGCCTGATGGCTGGCGCCGACCGCGTCGAAGGCACGCTCTTTGGCAATGGCGAACGCACCGGCAACCTCGATATCGTCACGGTCGCTCTCAACATGAACAGCCACGGCATCGCCACCGGGCTGGATTTCTCGAACCTTTCAACCATCCGCGCCGTTTATGAGCGGGTCACGCGCCTGCCCGTGCCGGAGCGCCAACCCTATGCCGGCGAGCTGGTCTTCACCGCATTCTCCGGCTCGCATCAAGACGCGATCAAAAAAGGCCTCGACCGCCGCTCGCGCGAAGTCGCCAAGGACCCCGACATCCCATGGGGCGTGCCCTATCTCACCATCGACCCGCAAGACATCGGCCGCTCGTACGAAGCGATCATCCGCATCAATTCCCAATCGGGCAAAGGCGGCGTCGCCTATGTGCTCGACCGCGAGCACGGCTTCGAT
>CAIVXP010000065.1 GCA_903909905.1 Akkermansiaceae bacterium | reverse complement strand
GCGGATTCGCCCAACCGGTTTCTTTCCACCGTGCAAATCGGCATCACGCTGGTCGGCATCGTCGCCGGTGCGCTCGGCAGCGGCACGGTGGCTAGCAAGCTCGCGGAGTTTCTCGGCGTGATTCCGCTGATCGGCGAATATGCCAAGCCGATCTCATTGGTCCTCGTGATTGGTGTGCTGACCTACCTTTCCTTGGTCATTGGCGAACTCGTTCCGAAGCGCTTGGCCATGAAGTATCCCGAGGCCATTGCCAGCGCGATGTCGGGCCCGATGGCGGCGCTATCGAATGTGGCATCGCCGGTGGTGAGTTTGCTCTCGTGGTCCACGGGGGTCTTGCTGAAATTTTTCCGGGTGCGCGAGACCGAGGATAGCGGGATTTCGCGTGAGGAGCTCACGGTCATGGTGAGGCAGGGCATGACCACCGGTTCGATCAACCGCATGGAATCGAAGATGATTGAGGGCGTGATCGGATTCGAGAAACTCGTCGCTTATGACATCATGATTCCGCGGCCGAAAATTGTTTGGATCGAAAAGGATGCCAAGCACGAGGAGGTTTGGCCGACGATCATGCGCAGCACGCAGGGAGTTTTTCCGGTGTATCAGGGGCGGCGCGAAAACCTCGTGGGGATGGTCTCGATCAAGGACATTTACGGTCAGCTTGCCGCGCAAAAAACCGTGAATTTCGCATCGATCATGAAAGCGCCGCTGCTGGTGCCCGAGACCCAGAAGGCGAGCGTGTTGTTGGAGACGTTTCGCAAGACCGGTCAGCGCGCGGCTTTGGTGTTGGACGAGTTTGGCAGCGTCATGGGAATGGTGACGCTCATCGACCTGATGGAGACCATCGTTGGTGATGTGCCATCGATGGAAGAGCAGATGGCGATGCCGGTGCGGCAGCGCGAGGATGGCAGTTGGTTGATTGATGGGCTTTTCGAAATTGAAAAATTGCCCGAGCGGCTTGAGGGATATGTGCTGCCGGAAGGTGGTGGGGATGAATTCCAGACGGTGTCCGGATGGTTGGTCAAAGAGCTTGGGCGCATTCCGGTTGAGGCCGATCGGGTGAGCGCCGGCGAGTGGACTTTTGAGGTCATCGACATGGACAGCATCCGCGTCGACAAGGTGCTGGCAGTGCGAAACAAATCGTCAATTGTTGACCCTGCGAACGCTTGAAGTGATTCGACGCGAATCGATTTTTAGCCAATCTGTGAGTCAAAAACGCGTTCTGCTCACCCTTGCTTCGCGCAAGGATTTTTGCTGGTCGCATACCACCAGATCCAAAGGAGGCTCAGAAGGATTGCCGAGAGGCCGACATGCAAGACCTGCACCCATGAGTAGATGTGGATCTGCGACATGATGATGCCAAGAATCATTTGGGTCAGAATGATGAACAGTGCGGCCGCGCCAACTTTGCCAATGGTGCCATGACGCTTGCAATGGATATGTATATTGACGCTAAGCCCAAAGATGACCCATGAGAAGCTTCGGTGGAGCAGGTATTTCCATGATTGCTCGAGTTCGCCGATCCACTCCGAGCGTGGTGCGTTGTGGTGGAATTTCGACATGGCGTCGGTGAGTTCGCGAACCTGTGCGCCGATTATGCCGGTGAAGATGACGCATCCGATCAAAAGGGTGAGAAGGAGGCGCAATCTGGCTCTGGCGGAATCGCTCATTTTCACTCGCCATGGCTGCTCACAACCACGCCAGACGCAATAAGCCAGCATACCGGTGAGAGACATCGCGAGTGCAAGGTGGGTGGTCAAAACACCGGGTTTGAGGCCGCTGTAAACAACCCTTGCACCCATCCACGCATTGATCAGCACGACCGCTAATGAGGCAAACGCCATGAAGAAAACCAAGGGACGCTTGGATCTTTGCCAGAATGCCGCAATGAATGTGGCGAGCGTAAAAAATCCGACTGGCAAGCTGCACAGGCGATTGATGAATTCCGTCCACACGTGGCGTGGGTTAAATTCCGCGCGCAGGCTATCGGCACTGATCGTCGACGGGTCGCGGCCCATGCGCTCGGCCTTGCGTTGAAATTTCTCGATCGGAAGTTTATCAAAATCCACCTGATCGGCGCTCGTCGGCGGAATCAGGCAACCCCAGCAGGTTGGCCAATCCGGACAGCCCATGCCGGAGCCAGAAACGCGTACCATCGCGCCGACAAAGATGAGGAAAAGCACCGAAACCAAGGCTGCTGTGGCCAGTTTCTGAAATCGGGTCATCGCCATGCGCGAAGCATGCGATCTTGGTGCCACGATTCCAGATAAAAGCGGATTTTTCAAAATTCCTCGGTTGGCGAATTCGCGACATGCGGCTAATTTGCGGGCGTGTCTTCCAATTTTCAAACGACTCCCCATTCCATGCGCGGCAAGCTCTTGCTGGCCGCCCCGGACTTGCGCGATGAGTTCAGGCGCACCGTGCTTTTGGTGAATCTGCATGCCCCCAGCGATGGCGCGTTTGGGTTGGTGTTGAATCGTCCGACAGGAAAAGTCGTTGGCGACCTGCTGCAAGGGGATGCATTCGAGCCCTTGAAAAATATCCCGGTGCTTGCCGGCGGACCTGTGATGCAGGATCAGCTGATGTTTTGCTCCCTCTGGTGGACGCCCAAGCGGGGACTCAACTGGGCGATGCGCATCTCGACCGAGGAAGCCTATCGTCACTCGCGTCGGCCGGGATGCATGGTCAGCGCCTATCTGGGGTATTCCGGATGGAGCCCGGGGCAGTTGGAGAATGAAATGATGCGCGACGCGTGGTATGCGACCGATCCGACCAAAGATGTGCTTGGTGCTGGCAAAGACGAGGACATGTGGCGCACTTTATTTGGCAGGATATCGCCGATGCACCGAATCCTTGCTGAGGCGCCCGACGATCCTTTTCTGAATTGAGGATTCTGTGGTTGCCCCGAGCCCCCGCATGCCTTTCCCTGCTGTGGCACTAGTCATTTCAAAAAAATTCGAATAATTTTCCATGTCTCACACCAGCATCGAGTTCAGCCCGATTGATGAAATCATCGCCGAGATTGCGGCGGGTAGGTTGGTGATTTGTGCCGATGATCCGTCGCGTGAAAACGAGGCCGACCTGATTGGCGCCGCATCGCTTTGCACGGCGGAGATGGTAAACTTCATGGCGGTGCATGGTCGCGGCCTGATCTGCGCGCCCCTGGTGGCCGAGCGCACTGAGGAGCTGGACCTGCCGCAAATGACTCGCCGCAATACTGAGGGGCACAAGACCGCCTTCACGGTGAGTGTCGATGCAGCGAAGGGCGTGGGCACCGGCATCTCCGCCGCCGATCGTGCCCACACGATCGGCCTGCTTGCCGACAAGTCCGCCGGTGCGGATGATTTCGTAAGACCGGGACATGTGTTTCCTTTGCTCGCCAGCCCCGGCGGTGTCCTGCGTCGCGCCGGTCACACTGAAGCGGCGGTCGACCTAGCCCGTCTGGCCGGCCTGCCCGAGGCTGCGGTAATCTGCGAGATCATCAATGATGACGGCACGATGGCGCGCGTGGGAGACCTCGGAGATTTCCAGCGTCGGCATGGGCTCAAGGCCTGCACGATCGCCCAGCTCATCGAATATCGCCGCCGCTCGGAGAAACTCGTGCTACGCGAGGAATGCATCAAGATGCCCACTGATTTCGGCGAGTTCGATTGCCATCTCTATCGCGTGTCCACCGACCTGAGTCACCACCTCGCCCTCGCTCGCGGTGAGATTGATCCTGAAGTACCAACGCTGGTGCGCGTGCATTCCGAGTGTCTCACTGGCGATGTTTTTCATTCCCAACGCTGTGATTGTGGCGGCCAGCTAGCGGCGGCCCTCGAACGCATTTCCCAAGAGGGTGGTGTTTTGCTTTACCTTCGCCAAGAGGGCAGGGGGATCGGCCTGCCGGCAAAGATCCGCGCCTACAAACTCCAAGAGCAGGGCATGGATACGATCGAGGCCAATGAAAAATTGGGGTTTGCGGCCGATCTCCGTGAGTACGGCATGGGAGCGCAGATCCTGTGCGACCTCGGGATCCGCAAAATCCGCCTGCTCACCAACAACCCCAAAAAGGTCGTCGGTCTTGAGGGCTACGGGCTCGAAATCACCGAGCAGATCCCGCTTTCGTTGCCCGCCAATTTGCACAACGAAAAGTACCTTGAGACCAAGCGCCTGCGCATGGGCCATGCGCTTTGACGTGCCAAGTCCTCACGGCGCGCCTTTCGCCTGCAAAGTCTTTGTTTTACTTCGGGCCGTTTTGCCCACAATCTGTTGGCATGGAACTTGACCTGATCGACGTGCAGTTCGACCTGCATGATGTCAAGCCGCGCGAGCTCGAGGAAGCTTTGGAGGATCCCTTCGCGGTGCGCTTCATACCCGACTGTGAGCGTCAGGATGGCGCCTCACGTTTTTATTCACTCGGGCGCACGGTGGCCGACCGTTACCTTTTCAGCGCATTTTGGACTGACGGCAAAACGACCCGTGTGGTCGCCGCCCGCGAAATGACCGAGGGCGAGAGAAAATTTTACGATCGCAAGTACGCCGACTATCGTTGATCGAAAATTCATCGCAACCTCTCCCAATCCACTCCATGAAAGCCATCAGCAACTGGTCCGAAATACCCGAGTTTATCGACGAAGCCTCGGAAGCCCGATTTTGGCAAACGCACGAACTCGACGGCCGTCTGATGGCCACATCCGTGCATGAATCGGATTCGCGTGATTCGACCACCATCACCTTGCGCTTCGATCCGCGCATGCTCTCGCGCATCAAGCGCATTGCGCGCTCCAGATTCCTGAACTATCAGTCGATGATGAAACAATGGTTGTCGGAAAGGCTCGAAGAGGAAATGCGAAAACAGTGATCCGCATGCGTCTGCCACGACATCCATTGATCTGGCTCATTGCCGTGCTGGCATGGATGCGCACGATCTGGTTTCTGTCATCCATTCCGGGTGACGAAAATCCGCAACTGAAATTGCAGATCGACAAGGTCGCGCACTTCCTAGGTTTCGCCGGGGGTGGTGTGCTCGTCGCCGGCTTTTTCACGGCCATCACCCTAGTGGTTTTGCGCCGCAAAATCCGCTGGGCTTGGATCATTCCCGCCACCGTGATCGCCATTGGTCTGCTTGGCTGGTTTGATGAATGGCACCAGTGTTTTACGCCCGGTCGCAATGGTGCCAACCTGGCCGACTGGGCGGCGGACTTCCTCGGCGGCATCGCGGGAGCATTCGTATTTCGTCGGATTTATCAGCACCTCGGTCACGATCGACCGATGGGTGCCGATTGACCAAGCAAGGGCAAAACCTAAGACAGGGATTGACGCTCTTAAACCGTCCACCATAGCTTCGCGCATGTCTCGTCCAGGATTGATTCTTAAACTTAGCTGCCCCGACCAAGCGGGTATTGTAGCGAAAATTGCCAACTATGTGGTGAGCCACCGTGGCAATCTTGTGGAGTTCAATCAATTTACCGACCCACTCAGCGGGAAGTTTTTTGCCCGACTCGAAATCGACACCAGCGACCTTGATGTCGAGGTGCAGGATTTCATTGACGGCTTCGGCACGCTTGGTCGTTCGCTCCATGCCGATTGGCATTTCCGCCGCTTGCCCTATCGCATGCGCACGGCGGTCTTGGTCACCAAGACCGATCACTGCCTCAACGAAATTCTCTGGCGCACTGAACTCGGCGAGCTACCGATCGAGATTACCTCAATCATCGGCAACCGCCCGAACTGCCGCCCGATCGCCGAGCGCTCGAACATTGCGTTTCACGAGATCGACATGGATGGCGATAAGCGCATCGCAGGCTTTGAAAAAATCCGCGAACTCATCGAGAAACAGGATGTCGAACTGATCGTGCTGGCTCGTTTCATGCAGATCCTTCCCGATGATTTCTGCCGCGATTTCGCCGGTCGCATCATCAACATTCACCACAGTTTTCTACCAGCTTTCATTGGTGCCAACCCCTACAAACAAGCCCACGAACGTGGCGTGAAACTCATCGGCGCTACTTGCCACTACGTCACGGCCGACCTTGATGCCGGTCCCATCATTGAGCAGGAGGTCGAGCGCGTGCACCATTTCCACTCTCCCAATGATCTCGTGCGACTTGGCCGAAACTGCGAACGCATCGCCATTGCCAAAGGAATCCGCTACCACGTCCACGATCGGACGATCATCGATGGCAACCGGGCCATTGTTTTCCCGGATTGAGCAATTGGAGGCTTTACAAGCTCTACCCAAAACCCGATCATTCGTGCCCGCGCAAGGAGAGGTGGCTGAGTGGTCTAAGGCACCCGATTCGAAATCGGACGCAGGGTAATACTTGCCGTGGGTTCAAATCCCACCCTCTCCGCGTTGGATTCACCCTGGTGCATGTTTGCTACCTGCAGTTGGAATTAATAAAGCGCTCCATCGTTCGGAGCATGTGTGATTTCTCACACCTTGTAATGCAGCCATTTCCCTTGGAGGTGAAGTCTTGTGAAAATGAAAGCCTGGGTGAGGAGGTCCAAGCTGAGGACGATCCAGACGAGTGTGAGTGTGGTGAGGTGAAGTTGTGCGAGGATTGATAGCACGGCGACGCGGTAGAAAAAAAGGCTGGCGAACGACCAGCGCATCACGATGGGGGTGGCACCGGCGCCGCGCATCGATGTTTTGAGAATGATGCATGTGGCGAAAAAGGGCTGGGTGATCGCACAAATGATGAGAAGGGGGGCTGCGAGGCTCGCATGGAGTTCGCTGCCGGGTGCCATCCATGCGATGAGTTCGTGACGGTAGAGAGCAAAGAAAAGCCCCATGGATCCCATGAGAATCACAGCGTATTTCCAACAAAGCCGCACAGACTTGACGGCCATTTCCCGGGACCCCGCACCGAGGTATTGGCCACAGAGGGTCGCAGCGGCGGTGGCAATTGCGAAGCCCGGGAGAAAACTCATGGACTCGACCCGAATCGCGAGGATGTGGGCACCGAGTGCGCCTTGATCGCCGAGTCCGGCGATAACCCGAATGCTAAAAGCATGGATCATCCACATGCCGGCAATTTCCACCGATTGCGGCAGGCCAACCTTGATGATGCGACCAAGCGTTGTGGGATCGGGTTTGAGAAATCTTTTTTGCCAATGCAGCGTGTCATTCGCACGGCGACCGACCAGCATCAGAGTGGTAAGCAATCCGGTGATCCAGCCAACGACCGTGCCTCTGGCAATGCCCTCAATGCCGTGCCCTCCGAGCGGCGCGGGGCCAAACACGAAAGTCCAACTGAGGGCGGTGTTGACGACATTGACGACGATCATCGAAAGAAAGGGCGTGCGGGTGTCGCCTGAACCGCGGAGAGCGGCGTTGATGGCGAAAAGGGCGCCGCTGAAAGGGGCACTAATCGCGAGAGTATGAAGGAAATCGTGGGCGTAGCTTGCGGCTGTAGGCGTAAGTCCAACCCATTGGACCAGTGGTCCGATGCCGAGCCAAAGGATCACCCATGTCGCACATCCTGCAGCGATGCCAAGCCAGAGCCCTTGGCCAAGGGCGCGATTGGCAAGGGTCTCGTCACCGCCGCCGGTGGCACGCGAAACCAGAGCCATCACTCCGGTGGCTACCGCACCTTGCAGGATATTGAAAAACCAAGCGACGTAACCGCCGAGGCCCATCGCATCAAGAATCGCCACGCGATCGACGCCGCCAGCCATGCGTCCCGCGATGATCAGATCGGTGAACCCAACAAAAAATGTCAGTACCTGTTCCAGCAATGGCCAGAAAGCGAGGAACAACACCTGCCGTGGAAGTGAGAGCCCCTGCAGTCTGCCGCCCAATTGCACCCCGGTCGCACGCTGGTTGGCTTCGACACTGGCACCGGGTTTTGACATGAGGAATAGTTGGATTTTTAAATATCGAACGAGGAGACGGTGCTTTGCTTACGCCTCGATGATCGATGCATGCTCTTCCCTGATTTCTTCGCAAAGATCGATGAGTGGTTTTCCACAGCTGAGGATCTCGAAATCATCGTAAGTTGGTTTTTCGGAAGGGGGCCAAAATATGCCTTTGCGCAATTGAGCGGTGATCCACTCGGTGCATGCGACGGCTGCCTCAAGGTCTGCTTCGGTAAAGTCTTCCCACTCGCTGACCTTGACCTCACCTTCAGTTGCGCCGATGCAAAAATAAGTAGGAGTGGGGATCGTTTGTCGGCGCTGCAGGATCGCATGGCTGTAGAGCGGCAACTGGAGATCGATCCACTGGTAGGAGTCGTTTTTGTTTTTGCCGGAGCGTTCAAAAAAAACTGGGCACTCTGGGTCGGCGAGGTGAGTCGGACGCTGCTTGCTGGTGCTTTCCTTTTTCCGGTGGGACAGATCGGTTTGCTTTACCTTGCCGGTTTTGTAATCGATCACACGCAGTGCGCCTGTGACCTCATGGCGATCGATGCGATCGATTTTTGCCCTGATGACAAAGCCGCCGATTGTCAGTTCGACAGGTAGTTCGGTCTCGCTGATCTGCCATCCCATGCCGCGTTGTTCGGCCTGGATGCGGGCGGTCCATTTGAGGCGCTGACGAAGAGCCTCTGTCTGGATGCGGATAGCGAGTGGTGGAGCCTCGCCGTGAAGCTTTGCAAGCGTTTCATCGAGCTTTTGCGACAACCAGTCGCCGATGAAATCCGGATCGGAAGAATCCCTCGCGACCGGGTCCTTGCCGAATGCTTCTAGGATGTCGTGCACGATGTTGCCAAATTCCCTTGAGTTCCACTCGTTGCGCTCGGGGTCGGTTTTGTTCATCCGGCAGACGTGCTTGAGATAGAAGCGAAACGGGCAGGCGATGTAGTCGCGCAAGCTGGTAACGTGGATTTTTTCGATGGGGTTGTGGTGAACCGGACGCCATTGCCAATCGCGTTCCCACTTGAGCGATGATTCCGGCGGTTGGACTTCCTTGAAGAGTTTTTGGACTCGCTCTGGAAGTTCGTCGCTTGGGGCTGCGAGAAGGAACCTTGAAGGCAGCAATGTATCGCCGCGCGAGCCGGACTTGGCACAGAGGATGTCGACTTTTCCTGAAGAGCGCCGCGCTTCGAGCATTGAGCGGAAGAGAAACGCATCGCGGGCTGCGCGTTGATCTGAAGTGATGAGACCTAGCCAGGCGCGTGCTTTTTCGCCAAGCCATGGGTCATTGGATACCGATGCGGGCACGCGACCTTCATTCATGCCACAGATTACAAGATGATGGCCGGGTTCAAAAAAGAGCTCTAACCACCCTTGAATGTCGATAGCGCGGCCTGCGGGAGGTTGCGGTGCCGGTGCCGGGATTTGTGAAAGCATCAGGGAAACCCAGAAGTCGGTAGAATGTTTCATGCGACGCATGAAGGGAGCCGCGTTGGCGACAAATTCCTGCATTGCCCCCCATTCCGGCCCGGTCGAATCCACATGCTCGGCAAGCTCGCTGAGCATTTCGCAGATGCCCTTGTCGGCACCATTACGCTCGAAGGCATGGCGTCGCTTTTCAAACGTTTCAAGAATCGACAAAAGCCATTTGGCCGAAGATGCGTAATGATCATTCCTCCATAGTTTTGGAACATGAATCAAGCGTCGCAAGTCCTCGGCACCGCTGATGATGTGTTGGTCGCGGATGAGCGAGAGTGCCTTGGCCGCAT
This sequence comes from Akkermansiaceae bacterium, assembly GCA_903909905.1. Taxonomy (GTDB): domain Bacteria; phylum Verrucomicrobiota; class Verrucomicrobiia; order Verrucomicrobiales; family Akkermansiaceae; genus Luteolibacter. The sequence continues at coordinate 975 of CAIVXP010000065.1, read as the reverse complement.
CGACACGATTGGGGCCGGCAAGGATCACGCTTTCCGGGAGAGCGAGCAGATCGGCGATCGTCTGGATTTGCGGTTTGGCAAGCCATTCGGCCCAAAGTTTGAACCAGCGCACGAGGCCGGATGTGACGCCCCTTGCACCGGGGTGGAATGAGATCCAGCCGTTTTCTTCGAAGGCGCGTGCGAGTGTCTCGCCATCACTGGCATCGCCGCATCCGATGGCAAGCGAGTGGGATGGGGTTTGGGCGTCGGCGACCAGTCGCACCGCTTCGCTGGCTTGTTGCTTTGAATCTGCGACAAGCCATACCGAGCCCTGGCTGTCGCTGGGCAAGGGAATGATTTTTTTCGACCAATCGTTCAATGGCGTGCCGAATTCGCAAAAATGATCGGACTCTTCGGGTGGCGCACCGACCATGGCAATGATCGGATGGGCGCATTGCATCATTGCCTTGCGTAGGATGGGGGGCAGTTCGGACAGACCGGCGAGCACGATGCGTGCAATCCCGGGTGGAAATGTGATGCCTCGCGCAAGGACGCGACTGCGGCTTTCGTAGCCCCACTTGCGAAGCTTTGATTCCATGGATTTCTCCAAGCGTTTGAGGCAAGCCCATCGCTCGGATTCCACCGAGTTTCCCAAGAGGGTGGCAGCCGCCTCGAGCGTGAGTCCGGCCTCCTGAAGCGAGCGCCGAACTCCGATAAATTCCGCAGCAAGGGCGTCGGCCCACGTGCCTTCTTGTTGTGGCGACTCGGGGAAAAGTGCCTCGTACTGCGACCAGTCGTCGATTTCCTCCAAGGTCTCCAACCAAGCAAGCCGCTCAATCCATTCGACGGCAACCGCGGGATCGGGAGTTCGCAACATGGAGCCGGGCGTGACAATTTTTGGCGACAAAAGTGCACCGGCTTTCTCGGCCATCGCTTCACGCAAACGCCGACCTGCTTGCGACGTGGGCACGAGCACGAGTGTTGAAGGCAGAGCAT
>CAIVXP010000064.1 GCA_903909905.1 Akkermansiaceae bacterium | reverse complement strand
TGATCCCGCAACGAATCGAGCATCGCCTTCAGCGTCGTGGTTTTGGCAACCTGCACACCTTTGAGGTGATCCTCCGCTGCGCGGATCAGCGCCTCTCTGCCGGACTTGTAACTGTTCCATGCCACTACTGCGATGGAAGACAAACTCACTGCCAGCAGCAGCAGGATCATCTTCGTTTGGATGCTCAATCGGTTAAGGCCTAACATGGTGTTGCGGGTTTGATACTTGGGCTATGGCTGCGGAATCACCGTGATTTCCTGCATTGGTGAAGGCTGGTGAAAACTAGCGATGCTCGGCACACTGAAGCAAGGCCATATCCGGCCAAGCTTGTGGGATACAGGATGCTGGAAACAAAAAAACGGCGAACCCGCTGCCGGATTCGCCGATTTTTGAATGGTTCGCGAGATCAGCGGATCACTTGAGAACCTTGAGCTTGCTCACGCCAAAGACGGCGTCATCGCCCAGCTCTTCCTCGATGCGGAGGAGTTGGTTGTACTTCGCGATCCTGTCCGAGCGGCTCATCGAACCGGTCTTGATCTGGCCGCAATTGGTGGCCACGGCGATGTCGGCAATCGTGCTGTCCTCGGTCTCACCAGAACGGTGGCTGAGCACGGCTGTATAAGCATTTTCCTTGGCCATTTCGACTGCGTCGAAGGTTTCGGTGAGCGTACCGATTTGGTTGACCTTGACCAGGATCGAGTTTGCTACGCCTTGGGTGATCCCCTTGGCGAGGAACTCGGTGTTGGTGACGAAGAGGTCATCGCCGACGAGTTGGGTGGTCTTGCCGAGCTTGTCGGTGATCACCTTCCAACCGGCCCAATCGTTTTCGGCGCAGCCGTCTTCGATCGAAATGATCGGGTACTTTTTCTGAAGTTTCGCGTAGTAGGCCACAAGTTCCTCGGCGCTCTTCACCGACTTGTCGGACTTCTTGAAGACATAGGCTTTCTTCTTCTTGTCAAAGAACTCCGAGCTCGCGACATCAAGAGCGATCGCGATGTCGTCGCCGACCTTGTAGCCGGCCTTTTCGATCGCCTGGCAAATCACGCCCAGCGCGTCATCGGCGCTCTTGAGGTTTGGCGCAAAGCCACCTTCGTCACCCACTGCAGTGGAAAGACCGCGATCGTGAAGGACCTTCTTGAGCGAGTGGAAAACTTCGGCACCATAGCGCAACGCCTCACGCAGCGTTGGCGCACCAACCGGCATGATCATGAATTCCTGGAAGTCGATCGGCGCGTCCGAGTGGGCACCACCGTTGATGATGTTCATCATCGGCACTGGCAGAACCTTCGCGTTGGGTCCGCCGAGGTACTTGTAAAGCGGCACGCCAAGTTGCGCGGCCGAGGCCTTGGCCACTGCCATCGAAACACCGAGAATCGCATTGGCACCAAGGTGCTTCTTAGTCGAGCTGCCATCGAGCGCGATCATTGCGGCATCAATCGCCGATTGCTCAGTCGCGCAGTAACCCAAGAGCGCCGGAGCGATCTTGTTGTTCACATTGTTGACGGCCTTGAGCACGCCCTTTCCAAGGAAGCGCTTCTTGTCGCCATCGCGAAGCTCAACAGCCTCATGCTCGCCGGTTGATGCTCCCGAAGGAACCGCCGCACGACCAACGGCACCGCCGTCCAGCTTGACATCAACTTCAACAGTAGGATTGCCGCGCGAGTCGATGACTTCGCGGCCGCGGATTTCAACAATGGTGGTATAGTCCATGGTGCTTTTTCGTTTATTTGGGGAGTGATCAGGGATTGTAAGGACGAATCGATCGGATCGTCCATTCTTCCGGAGCTTCTGTGACTTGGTCGCGGATCACGACCGTTTCACCCGGCGCGCGACCGACGAGGGCCTTGCCGACTTCGGAGAGGTAGGAAACGAGTTTCTTTTCGGGATCCGAGTCCCATGCGCCGAGCACTGTCATATCGACTTCCTTACCCGATGTGTCGGCGAGAGAGACGATGGTGCCGATATTGACTTTCGCCGCATCCGAGCCCTTGAAGTCGGTGCCGCGAGCGCGGTGAATGTCGCGCTCGAGCTCGCTCTTGCGATGCATGAGGTATTTCTGCAGGTCCTTCGCCGACTTGTACTCAAAGTTCTCGCGAAGGTCGCCGTACTCGCGGGCGATGGAAATGTCCTTGGTGTTTTGCGGAATCCGCACGCGGACCATTTCGTCGAGTTCGGTTTTCTTCTTCTCGAGGCTGTCCCATGAAACCAGCAATGCCTCTTCCGGGCGCTTGGAGTTTTCCCCGCTCACCAGTTCGGCGGTTTCGGGACGAGCTTTGATGATTCGTGCCATCAGGGACTTTTTCTCAAGTTCGGCAAAGACCGGGCACTCCATGAGTCGACGGGCAAAATTGCGGGATTCGTTCACATCCATGATGCCGACCAGATCGGTGAGCAGCAGCTTGTCATCTCCAAGCAGGCTTTGCAGACGCGAGGTTTTGCGCGGCCCGTCGGAAAGGTGATCGTTTTCCAGAAGGTTGAGAATCGCCGCGCCGACATCGGCGCAAAACACATCGGCCGACGCACCCTTGCGCTCGCGGCAAACCCAGATCAGCGCGTCGCCGCCAAGCGAACGACGAGCGATCGCCGATGCGAGATGCTTGTTCAGCGCGGGCAATTCATTGCGATCGATCAGGATGCGGGCAATTTCCGTCACGCCCCGCGCACCCACGCGGTCAAACACGCGAACCATCTTCTCGACCCATGAGTTGGCAAATGCCTCGGGGAAAGCTTCGTAAACCGCACGCTGCCTGGTCGATGGCAAGGCACCAGCTTCATCCGCGAGCTTGATCGGATCCACCGCACGCAGGAGTTCGGAAAGCTTCAATGCGCCATCCTCCAGCGAAAGTTCCTTTGATGATTGGATCACCTCATCACGCGCGGCAACGAGTTGCAGCGCTTGGCCCAGTTGCACACGCGCAGCTTTTCTCGCTCCTTCATCAATCGCTCCAAGAAGCTGCTTCAATGAATCGGTCGCACCTTCGAAAGCACCGATGTCGGCGGCGATCGCTTCCAGCGCGCGGATCATGCCCTTGATGTCGCGGGCCACTTCGAAGTCTGCGATCAATGCCTGCGCCGGGCTGTCATCGCCTGTACGAAGAACAATCGCTTCGGTGCGCTTCTGCGGCACTATGGCAACACGCCTCTCACGTAGAGCTTTTTTGGCATTGTCCCACCATTTTTTGAAATCAGCCTCAGGGATCACCGTGCCGCAAAGCTCCTTCTCAAGCGCGTCGCCGGTCATGCTGCCGCCATGGCTGCGAATCACATGCAACAGCAGATCCACCGGATCGCTCTTCGACATCGCGCGAAGTTCCTCGATCTGCTCGATCTTGCGCGCCCTGAAATCGTCGGCAGCAATCCACTCGGTTTTCTGAAACGCAAACTGAAGCTCCATCGACTGCGCGGCCGATTTCTCGAAATCGATCACCACTTTTTTCGACGGCAAATCCCATGAAATCACTTTGCCGGGACCGAAGGACTTGTGGACGCAAAAATTTCCAGGCGCGAGTTGGGACAACCTTTCGCCGACCGCCTGGGGAATGCGACCAGCCTCTACCAATTTCGCCACATCAGGATGCATGGCGCGGAAGATGCGAGGCCACCCGGCGAAACGCAAGGCATTCCCGACGAAATTCGCATGTTTCACCAAGCCACGCGGCGTCAGGCACAAAATTACGGAGCAACCGACTGAGCCGGCACCATCGGAGGCGGCACAACCCGCGGCCGTGGCTGACGCTGCACCGGTAACTCACCGCTGATCGACTGATCGAGTGCGCGCTTCAGGGCCATCACCCTGAATTTCCAAGCTGCCGGCACTCCTTCAAACGCTCCGTCCGCAGGAAATGGTCCGTTGAAAATTTGCACCTGACTGCTGTCCTTGATGCTGAGCCGATACCCCTCGGCTTCCTTGATCACCTCCGCCTCGCCATCGGCGCTCGTGGTTTTGGCAAACATCTCGCTGGAATTGATGATCCGTGTGATCCCGTTGTCGACCCCTTCCGGGGATGATCCAGTCTTGGTGAAGACTCCCGAGAAGCGCGTCTTCGGCTTACCGACCTGAACCTTGAACTCCTGCGGTTTGCCCGAGCGAAATGCAGAAAACACCACCTTCTCGCCGGGTTGACGCAAACGCAGCAGTGCTGCCACTTGCGCTTCATTGACCAGCATTTGATCACCCATTTTCCAAATCACATCGTGAACTTGGACGCCGGCCTTCGCGGCTGGCCCGCCATCATCGACGGCAGTCACCAAAAAACCCATACCCACCGGAAGATTCGGCAACTGGGCAGTCACCATGGGATCGGGCTTTTGCAGAGAAACCCCAAGTGTCGGCGGCGGCGGCGCGATGCGTGACCTGCCCTGCACTATTTTTCCCGCCGAAGCATCAACGGGGTTGTCAGCACTCTGCGCCGACTCTGCATGCAACCCGGTGCAAAGACCCAGCAACAAAAATGAGAGCGGAAGCTTCATCAAAATTCCGAAATGTTCGCAATCATTTTACCCATTTCGCGCCGACCAATGTGCATGACAAAATCATTTTTCTTGTCCCAGATCACATTGATGTCCTCTGCATTGTAGGCAGCTTCAGACATGGGAATCTCATCAGCTTGTTCGACCCACATCTCATCGGATGTCGAAATGGTAGATTTGAGAGCTTCTAAAAATTCATATTCACCGACGACTCCGGCATCGACTTTGGGCTGATCCAGATAAACCAGACCCGCACCGGCCATGAGGCTCGCGGCGATGCCCGCCTGCCACCAGTACTGGCGCTTGGCGGGTTGCTTCAAGACCGCCGACGGCGACCCAGCCAAGCCAACGATCATCGATTCGTTCGCACGCGTGGCCCTCTCGCTCATCGCCGATGGCGCGAGGCGCTTGAGGATATTTTCAACCTCTTCAACAGGGTCCATTTGCTTGTCAGGCTTGTGCATGGCGGTCCTCCTTGATGCCGCGCAATTCCTGCGCGAGTTGTTCCAACGCGTAGCGATAACGCGACGCGGCGGTGTTTGGTGAAATGGCGAGCGTTTCGGCGATCTGCTGGAAGGTAAGCCCGCCCCAAAATTTCATGATCACCACCTCGCGAAGTTTCGGGCTCAAGTTCTTGATCCTTTCGCGAAGCAACAGCGCATCCTCATCGTCCTCAAGCACGGGATCGAGCCACATGTCCTGAAAGTCATTGAGATAAATGACCGACTCCTCACGCTTTTTGCGCCGACGCTCGCTGCGATGGAAATTGAGCCCGCAAAAACGGATCGTCGAGAATACCAATGGCAGGTCCGGTGGTACATGACCGCGATCGGCTTGATGATGCCACATTTTCAAAACAGCCTCTTGCACGAGGTCTTCGGCATCCTCGCGGGACTGGCACCAGCTGCGCGCAAACAGCAGTAGTTTCGAGCCATGCTCGACCAGCCAGCCCTTCCAATTTTCTGCGACGCAGGATGCCATTTTGAGAATAATGCCACCCGTCAGGGGCTTTGTCTGTAAATTCCCCCGAAATTTCGGCGGTAAAATCAGTCGATGAAGCGGATTTTGCCCGGCACCGGCAGCTTGCCCTGCGCCATCGCCGCATGCTGTTCATCCGTGCAGGCGGAATTGATCGGCGCATCGGGGGCCACGTTGTTGGCTTGCAGCATACTGTTGGAAATCATCCACGCCTCGACCTCCTCGCCGCTGATGTCTGGCAGCATGTGACCGTTGATCTCGACGCATGGCGAGAGGGACTGACCACTGCGCTGTTCCATTTCCCAGCGGAAGGCGGGGTTCTTGATGATGTCCTTCTCTTCGTACTCGAGGCCGTATTTGCGCATGATGGCGCGAACTCCTTCGCTCCATCCGCAATAGGTTTTGAGGTAGGCGGTGATTTTCAAAGGTGACTGGCTCATGGTTGGAAAGTGGTCAATCCATAGCGCGGGACACTGCAGTCCGCAAGCAAAGCGATCGGAGTTTCTTGCACGCCAGCAAGTGGGCAAATTGACTGGGCAATCGAAGGTGGCGAAACTAGGGTCTGCCACGCCCTCTATTTTTTCCGATTTTCCCCGCCGTGCCCACGCCCCCGCCGCCAAAACCGCTTC
>CAIVXP010000063.1 GCA_903909905.1 Akkermansiaceae bacterium | reverse complement strand
CCGGGAGTGGTGAGATTGCCACGCTTGATCCGCATTTCCTCGGCCGACTCGTTCTCAACATAGGCCTTGCCTGACTTGATCAGATGCACCGCGCATTCATGGAAAAACCCAAAGTAATTGCTCGCGAAATAGAGGTCATCGCCCCAATCAAAGCCCAACCAACGAACATCACGCTTGATACTCTCGACATACTCGGACTCCTCCTTCTCCGGATTCGTATCATCGAACCTCAAATGACATTTTGCGCCGGTTTTTACATTCTCCTCCGCAATACCGAAGTTCAGGCAAATCGACTTCGCATGCCCGATGTGCAAGTAGCCATTCGGCTCTGGCGGAAAACGCGTGATGGTCGTGGCATGCACGCAGCTTGCAAGATCCTCCGCAATGATGTCGCGGATGAAGTCGCTTTTATGGATTGAGTCAGATTCGGACATGGGAAATTAAAATTGGGGAACCACGAAAGGCACGAAGGACACGAAATTAGAGAACAATTCTGCGTGTTTCGAGACGATGATTTTTAAAGTTGATGATGAAACCGACACGCAGTTTTGTGACTCTCAAATAATTGATCATTTGCCCAACTTCCAAGTCGGTTATTCGATCGATCGTCTTGGTGTCGACGATGATCGAATCAAAAACAATGAGATCAGGCACAAACTCTCCTACCTTTACACCTTTGTATTCAACAGGAAATCTTGGCTGCTGTATAAAACGAATCCCGCGAAGCACAAATTCACGCACCAATGCGTTTTCATATGGTTTTTCAAGCAATCCGTAGCCGAGAACACGATGAACCTCCACTGCAGCATCGAGAATTTTTCCGACCTCCTCGTAAAACAATTGGCTTCTCTCTTCCATTTCGTGCCCTTCGTGATTTTCGTGGTTTAAAATCTTCAGCACTTCGCGAGTTCCACCAGCAAGGCCCGGTTCATGCGAATGCCGGCCTCGAAGTTTGCGACCGGAAAGTTTTCGTTCGGCGCATGCACCTGCGCGTCGGCCAGTGCGAGACCAAGCAAAAGGGTATCGACCCCAAGAATATCGCGAAATGTTTGTACAATCGGAATGCTCCCACCTTCGCGAATCAAAACCGGCTCGGCACCGAACGATGCCCTCAACGCATCCTGCGCCGCATTTGCGAATTTGGAATGAGGATCGACGAGGTAGGGTTTGCCATCGTGGCCGGGCAGCACCTCGATTTGCACCCCGGGCGGACAATGGCGTTCGAGATGATCGGTGACCTTGCGCATGATGTCTGCCGGGTCTTGGTCGGGCACGAGGCGGAATGAAAGTTTCACAAACGCCTCGGCAGGCAAAATGGTCTTGGAGCCCTCGCCCTGATATCCGCCACCGATGCCATTGACCTCCGCCGTTGGCCGCGCCCAAACGCGTTCGGCCGATGAATAAGTTTCCTCGCCAAACAACGCGGGCGCTCCGGTCACATCCAGAAAATCCGCGTCGCTAACACCCGGTACGCTGGCCCACATTTCGCGTTCCCACCCTTCGAGTGGTTTGACCGCATCGTAAAAACCTTCCACCGCCACACGCCCGTGATCGTCATGCAGACTGGCCACCAAGCGAGCGATCGCGGTCGCCGGGTTCGACACCGCCCCACCAAAAATTCCCGAGTGCAAATCACCCTTCGGCCCACGCAGCACCACCTCGCAGCATACGATTCCACGCAGACCATAACCGAGCGTCGGCACACCGGGCGCCACCATGCCGGTATCGGAAATCGCAATCACGTCACAGCGCAATTCCTCGCGATGCTGACGCAAAAATTCCGCAAGGTTCGGGCTGCCGATTTCTTCTTCACCTTCAAACAGGAAAATCAAATTCACCGGCAGATCACCCTCCTCGCGCAGCGTCTGCTCGACACCCAGCACATGGGCCATCATCTGCCCTTTGTTGTCAGTCGCGCCACGCGCCAGAATTTTCCCATCGCGCAGGACCGGCTCAAACGGCTGGGTCGCCCACAAAACCAAGGGATCCACCGGCTGCACATCGTAGTGACCATAAATTAACACCGTGCGCCGACCCTCAAGATGCGCGTTTTTCGCCAACACCACCGGATGCCCGGGCGTCTCGTGCAAGGTTGCGATCAAACCCATGCCCGAAAGTTTCCCGCGCAACCATTCGGCACAGGCACGCACATCACCCGCATGCCGCGAATCGGTCGACACACTGGCAAATCGGAGAAACGAAAACAGATCCTCAAGCTGCGGGCTCACGGCGCAGATGCTCGCCGCTCCCGTCCCGCCCCTCAAGGCGAATCCGGAGGAAAATCACGGATTGTCAGCCCCTTGTGGACAATCAACTCAATCACCCATGGCCTTCTGCATGAGGGCATTCATGCGGCTTACGGTATCGCGTGCATCTTCCAGCAATCCGGCGGCGATAAGCGCGTTGTCGAGCAACTGCAGCGAAACCAACTTCGCCAGCTCGGGGTTCGCGTCCTTCGCCTGCGCCAACTTGCGAATGAGCGCATGACGCGGGTTGATCTCGAGCTCGACTTTGACCTCGTCTTTGAAGTTCTCGTCCATCGCCTTCATCATCTGCCGCATCTGCGGGCTCATGCCATCGGCTGGCACCAGCGCGATGACCGGGTTTTCGACCAGTCGCTTGCCGCTGGAAACGGACACCACGCGCTCGCCAAGCTCGTTTTTGAGAAACTCGCACAAGGCCTTGGTCTCGTCCTCACTGAGCGACTCGCCTTCAGCCGCCAGATCCTCAAGCTCAACGCCGGCATGGCGCACGGAAACAAGTTTCTTGCCGTCGAAAGCACCCAAGGCATCGACCACATAT
>CAIVXP010000062.1 GCA_903909905.1 Akkermansiaceae bacterium | reverse complement strand
GCGTGGCTGCTGCCGGGTGAAACTCGCGCGGTGAAGGAACATCTCGCCGGATTTCCCGATGCCGATGCCGCGGCGCACGGATTGAGACCGCTGGTGCTCGCTGCGCTGTGTTTTTTGCCGGCGATCGGAGCATGCTTTTACGCACTCGGTGGCGAACTCGACCGCTACATCGCGCGGAGCTTTCTCAGCATTTTCTGCATCTGCCTCGGATCGCTTTTGATGATCTGGCTGCTCATCGACCTCAGCGACAAGGTCGGCGATCTTCAAGGCGCGGAAAACATGCTCGCTTCGCTGATCGATGTTTACAGCACTCGCGCGCCCGCTGTGCTACTTTTGCTTTTGCCCTACGGCCTCCTGCTTTCGCTGCTCTACTGCCTCAGCCAGTTGTCGGCTTCGCGCGAGATCATCGCGATGATCCAATCCGGCCGCGGCATTGTGCGCATCACGCTGCCACTCGTGATCGCCGGCATCATCTGCACGCTTTTTGGCATGGGCCTCAACTATCAATGGGCGCCGGTCGCCGAAGGCCGGCAGGATGAGGTGATGGCCAACGCGAAAGGCGAAGTCGCGCAGGAAGCCACTCGCGTGCTGTTCAACAACGCACCCAAAAGACGCCTGTGGATGATCGGTGCCTTTCCGCACGATTACCAAAAAGGCGTGCCGCTCAAGTTTGTCGAGATCACCACCAGCAACGCACAAAACCAAATCGAGACGCGCTTGAGTGCGGACAGCGCAAGTTGGGATCCGACGACGCGGCGATGGACATTTGAAAATGCCACTGTTGCCGCGCATCAAGATGGCGCGCCGCCCGATTTCCAAAAATCCGATGGCCCGCTCGTGATTGATTCGTTTGAGGAAACGCCGATGCAATTGATCAAGCCCGGTTTGAGTGCCGAGCACCTTGGCATCCCCGATCTCAACAGCTGGCTCAAGGCTCGCGCCGCAGGACTCAACTTCGCCGACCCCGCGCCCTACCGCACCGAGTGGCATTACCGCTGGGCGATGCCTTTCACCTGCGTCGTGAGCGTGATGCTTGCCGTTCCGCTTGCCGTGCATTTTTCGCGGCGCGGGCCTGCAGGCAGCATCGCGCTGGCAGTGGGCTTTTCGGCAATCATGCTTCTGATCAGCACGATCGTGCTCGCCTTCGGTCATGCCGGCGACATGCCACCTGTCCTCGCCGCATGGCTTCCGAACTTTGCATTTTTTGCGCTCGGCGTTTATCTCTTCAAACAACGCATCCACGGCCGACCGCTTTTCAAACGCTCGCGCAAAGCGCAAAGCGCATAAAGCGGCAGCTCAAAAAAATTTCAACCTTTCACCTTACCACATCATGGCCTTTGCTGAATCCTGGCATGTCCGCTCCCGTTCGCGCGAGTGTGCGGCAACCGAACAACCCTTTGCGGATGGCGACACCATCATCACCGCGCTGTTTCCCGATCCCGAATCGAGCGGCTACCTGAGGCGCGATTATTCTCCCGAAGGTTGGGAATCATTGCCCGCCGATGCGAAAACGCCTTTCTCGTTTTGGAAGTCGCGCTATGCCGCGCCGGGTGGTGAGGAAACGATCAATCCGATGGAAAAACTCAGCGCCGAAGAAATCCTGCGACGCTTGGTCGACGAGGACAAGGAGCACACCGAGAACACGCGCTACATTCTTGCAGTGATGCTCGAGCGCCAAAAACTTTTGCGCGAGACCGATAACCAACGCACACCCAACGGCATTTTGCGAGTCTACGAACATCGCAAGACCGGCGAGGTCTATCTCATCCGCGATCCGGACATCCCGCTTGCCGAAGTCGAGGCGGTGCAAAACGAAGTGGTCGTGTTGCTCGAAAACAATGGCGAGCTGCCCGAGCCGGTGATGCCCGAAGTGGTTGACGAAGAAAACGCCGAAGCTTCCGACGAGGAGGCGAAAGCCTAATCATTCCCCAGCCGCTCGACGAATTCATCGAGCAGGGCCTTGAGTCGTGGTTCGCGCGCGATTGGTGTGAGTTTGTCGAAGCCGATCCAGATGGCGGTGGCACCGCCGGGTCCGAGGCGCAGCGTCCATGCGTCGCATTCCGAGCCGGTGGCGCCGGTGAAAGTGCGGGCACCATCGCTGCGCTTCAATACGCTCGTTGCATCAACCGCCGCCTCTGAGCTCAGCGCCTGCACGAGTGATGGTTTGGCGGTGTAAATCAGTTCGCCTTTGGCATCGCGAATCTCGCGGATGAAAAATGGCTTCGGCCGCTTGCCCTTGTTGCCGAGCGTTGCGAGCCCGACCGCCATCTCCATCGGCGTGGCGGCGACTGATCCGCGAAACAAATCTTCGGTCTGAAGAAAGGGCCCATCAAAACCACAGCGACGCGCGAGACGCTCAACTTCCGCCGCACCGATTTGGCGGCCGGTCTGCACTGGTTTTCCGGGAAGCACGAGACCGCCGCGCTCGGATGCCGCGGCCGCAACAAATGGCTCGAAAGCCGAACCCAAGTCCCGACTCGAACGCGTGCGATCGAATCGCGAATGCTGGAAATTTCTGCCGCCAATCAATGCCAGCACCGCGCCGCTGCCGGTCTCTGTCGTGACCGCCGCATATTGCAGATAGCTTGGATCACTGCCAACCTCATGCTGCGACGGCAGCGGATGCGGCCATGACTTTTCGCGCTCGAGTTGTTCGACGGCATGATTCAAATCGGTTTCAAGTCGCCCCTGCCAAGCCGCGTCGAGCGTGGTCGCCACGCGCAATCCGCCTGCGGCGATTTCGGCATCGCCAAGGATGCGGTCGAGCTCGCGCCGCACCGCCTGCAATGCGTACGAGGTTTGTGTGTCGCTGCGGTCATCCTTGGCCAATGCGATCGGTTCAGCGGCCACCGCATCGCGGCGTTTCCGATCGATAAGACCCATTGCGACCAGACGGTCGAGCGTTTGATCGCGTTGCTCGAGCGCCACATCGAGATTACGGAATGGTGAAAAAATGTGCGGCCCGCGAATGATGCCGACGACCAGCGCGCACTGGCTATCGCTCAACTCACGCACAGGTTTGCCAAAATAAGTTTCTGCCGCCTGGCTGATCCCATCGGCACCGGCGCCGAAGTAAATGCGGTTGAGGTAGTGCGTGAGGATCTCGTCCTTGGTGTAACGCGCCTCGATGCGCAGGGTCAGCGCGATTTCAAGAAATTTGCGATGCAGTGACTTCTGCCGCATTTGGAACACATTGCGCGCCAGCTGCATGCTCAAGGTCGAGGCTCCCTGCGTGAAGTCGCGGTCCTTCAGATTGCGCAGCGTCGCCCGCATCAAGCCGCGAACATCGACCCCATGATGTTCGAAGAAACGCGCGTCCTCGCGCGCCCTCAGCGCATTGACCAAAAATTCCGGCAGATCCGCGCGCGTGGCCAGCCTGCCACCGCCACCTGGCACGGCAATTTCCCGGCCCTTGCGATCGAAAAAAACCGTGCCGTGCGGCAAACGCGCGACCTCATCGAGGTCGAAACGCATCGCGATGACAAAGTAGGTGAAAACCAATCCCGAAACAGCAACGAACACCGCCGCCGCAAGCCAAAACGCGACGGATAACGGACCATGCGACCACTCAGGAAGCCGTCGCTTCCAAGTCGCCGTCGCTTGCAATGGTCTCCAGGTGGACAAGTGATTTTTCTCGGCTCGGGTTGATTCAACTCACGGCTCTTCCACCGGCAGCGCGCGCAGCGGAGCTGCATCTTCCTCGACAACTTCCGCACGCATCGGCGCTTCATCGACAATTTTGGCTCGTGGCGCAACACCATCGGCATTCGCGGCATCGACCTCCTCGACCGCCATCGCACGCGCCGGGTGGATCGGACAAAAATCATTTTCCTCCGGCACCGATTCCGCAGGCAGCAAGTCCCTCGTCACGGTGTCCGCCGCCTTGCATCCGCTGGTCGCGCGCTTGCCGGAAAGCCGACAAAGCCCGACCTCAACAAGTCCGGACTTGTTGTGCAACTCTCCCGCTTTGTAACCAAAGCCATCGGCCGCTTTCATGATTTCCGCCCACACCGGCAGT
>CAIVXP010000061.1 GCA_903909905.1 Akkermansiaceae bacterium | reverse complement strand
CGGAGAAGGGAGGGAAGTTGTAGTGGAGAATGAAGCGCTTCTCGTTCTCGCCACCGGCGTAGTTGTCGAAATGCTGCTTCTCATCGGCCGGAGCCAGCGTGGTGATGGCGAGCGCCTGGGTTTCGCCGCGGGCGAAAATGGCGGAGCCGTGAACGCGTGGCAGGGTGCCAACTTCGCCGTAAAGCGGGCGAAGGTCGCCAATCGAACGGCCGTCTGCGCGCACGCCTTTTTCCATGATCGAAATGCGGAACGCTTTCTTCTGGAGGTATTCGAAGGCTTGCTCGACATCGAAGTCGGTGGCTTCCGGGGCACGCTCCTTGATGGCGGCCTCGACTTCGTCGCGGAGGGCTCCGACCTTCTTCGCACGCTCGGTCTTCGACGGCGCGTAGATGGCGGATTCGATGCGATCGCCGGCGATTTCGTAAGCGATCTCAAGGAGGTTTTCCTTGGCGAGGATCTGGCTGAACTCGCGCTTGGTCTTGCCGGCGAGTTTCATGAGTTGTTCCTGCACTTCAACCAACTTGGTGACGGCTTGCTGTGCGAAGTGAAGGGACTTGATGAACTCGTCTTCCGGAAGTTCGTCGGCTTGGCCTTCGATCATGATGACGTCGGTCTTGTTGCCGACGTAGATGAGATCGAGGTCGCTGTTTTCGCGCTGGGCGTGAGTCGGGTTGATGACGAATTGTCCGTCGACGCGACCGACGCGCACTGCGCCGATCGGGCCGGCGAAGGGGATGTCGGAAAGGCAGAGGGCGGCGGAGGCACCGTTCATCGCGAGGATGTCGGAGTCGTTTTCACCATCGGCGCTGAGGAGGATGGCGACAATCTGGGTGTCGTAGAAATAGCCCTTTGGGAACAATGGACGCAGTGGGCGGTCCGTCATGCGGCAGGTGAGGATTTCCTTTTCGGTCGGGCGGCCTTCGCGCTTGAAGTAACCTCCCGGAAATACACCGGCGGCGGTGGCTTTTTCCTTATATTCCACGGAGAGCGGGAACCAGGTTTGGCCGGGCTTCACCTTGGTGGCGGAGACAGCGGTGACAAGGATGATGGTGTCGCCGCAGCGGACGGTGACGGCACCGTCGGCGAGTTTGGCAATTTTGCCGGTTTCGATCGTCATCGGATTGGTTCCGACGTCGGCCGTGAGTGTATGGATGTTCATTTCTTTCTTCTTTCTTCTGTTGTTCTTCTTTTCTGTGCCTGCGACCCGTGCGACGGGATTGCCGCGCGGGTATTGGTGGGTTGTGACCGCCGCGTCCGGGCGCGAAAGGATTTCGCGAGCGAAACGGGCTGGGTCACGCGGCCTGCGGGAAGCCATCTGGCTTCATGATGCGAGGGCCGTTTTGCGCGACAGCCACGGGTGGATTCCCATGGCTGCCGTGCGGAGAGTGTCAGTGGCGGAGTCCGAGGCCTTGAATGACCTGCTGATATTTTTCCTCGGAGCCGTTCTTGATGAAGTCGAGCAACTTGCGGCGGCGTGAGACCATGGTCAGAAGACCGCGGCGGGACGAAAAGTCCTTCTTGTTCGCGATGAGGTGCTCGGTGAGGTGATGAATGCGTTGTGTGAGCAGTGCGACCTGATAAGGTGCGCTACCGGTGTCGCCTTCGTGGAGTTGATAATCCTTGATGTTGATTTCTTTGGTACTCATGGTCGTAGGGGATGGATCTAGCCGTGGCCAGGTCGTCCTTGTTAGGTTGGGGGGCTGATCAAAGGGGGCTGAGGGGTCGATTGCAAGACAATTGCGGGGGTGGTGGGCGGATTTTTTGAAATTTTACATTCTGAGGCCCGGTGGATTGCTAGGTTTTCTGCTGGCAGATCGGGTGCCGAGGTGCTTTGAAGAGCGCGCTGACAGCCTGTTCATTTCCCATGACTGCATCCTCACCAACCCCATCGGGTCAATCGCCCCGCCTTGCCGTGACTACCCTTGCGGCGTTGGGCGTCGTCTATGGCGATATCGGAACCAGTCCTCTTTACGCGTTTCGTGAATGCTTCCACGGCGTGCACGGCGTCGCCGTCGACCCTAGCAATCTGACGGGCGCCGCGTCGCTGATTGTTTGGTCGCTGTTGCTGGTGGTGACGGTGAAGTATCTATTTTTCGTGCTCAAATTGGACAACCGCGGTGAGGGCGGGATTCTTGCCTTGTCGGCCTTGATTCGTGGGGCGGTGAAGAGTCTGGGCGGCAAGGATCCGCGCAAGGTCATGCTGCTCGGCTTGGCAGGCGCGGCATTGATTTATGCCGACGGAATGCTCACTCCGGCGATCTCGGTGCTCAGTGCGGTCGAGGGCTTGGCGGTGAGTGCGCCGATGCTATCGCATTGGGCGGTGCCCTTGGCGGTGGTGGTTCTTGGAGGCTTGTTTGCGATCCAGCAATTTGGCACCGGCCATGTGGGCAAACTGTTTGGTCCGGTGGTGGTGACATGGTTTTTGGTGCTTGGCATTCTTGGCGCTGCGGCGGTGCTGAAAAACCCGCAGGTTTTGGTGGCCTTGAGCCCATATGAGGGCTTTCGGTTTTTGTGTCAGGAGTGGAGGCATGCCCTTCCCATACTCGCGGCGGTGTTCCTTGCGGTGACCGGTGGCGAGGCCCTGTACGCCGACCTCGGGCACTTTGGCACAAAACCGATTCGAGTCGGTTGGTTTTCACTGGTGCTGCCAGCGTTGGCTCTCAATTACCTTGGGCAGGCCGCGCTGCTTACGTCCGACCCCTCGGCGATTCGCAATCCGTTCTTTCTTTTGGCCCCCGAGTCGATGCGATTTCCACTGACCTTGCTCGCGACGGCGGCAGCGATTGTAGCGAGCCAAGCTTTGATTTCAGGTGCCTTTTCACTCACTACGCAAGCGATTCAGCTAGGATGTTTGCCGCGCTTTCGCGTGCGCTACACCTCCGAGCATTCGGTAGGTCAGGTCTATGTGCCGGCGGTGAACTGGCTGTTGGCGGCATCCTGCATCTTGTTGGTCGTCGAGTTCCAAACTTCCTCAGCGTTGGCCGGGGCTTACGGCATTGCGATTGCGCTGACGATGGCGATCACCTCAATGTTGTTTTATTCCGCCGCGCGCACGGAGTGGCGGTGGTCGGCGCTCAAGGCTGGCTTGCTGACTGGTGTGTTCCTCGCGCTTGATGCGGCCTTTCTCTTGGCGAACTCGCTTAAAATTGTGCACGGTGGCTGGGTGCCCTTGGTCGTTGGCGGCGGCATCATGGCTTTGATGATGATTTGGATGTGGGGTCGTGCGCGGCTCTACGCGCGCATTTCGCGTGACGCTCTGCCGGTTGAAAATTTGTTGCACGATCTCGAAAAGGGAAGCATCCACCGTGTTTCCGGTACGGCGATCTACATGAGCGGCAAGGGCGCGCAGGTGCCGAATGCATTGCTTCACAACCTCAAGCACAACCAGGTGCTGCATGAGCGCGTGATCCTGCTTCATGTGATGACGCTTGATCAACCGCGCGCCAGCCGTGAGGAAATGCTCGAGCATCAGGAGCTAGGCGAAGGCGTGCACCGCGTGATTCTCAAATTCGGTTTTGCCGAAACTCCCGATGTGCCAATGGCGCTCAAGGAACTGCTGCCCGAGCATGTGCGTTTCCAACCCGGCAAGGCGACTTACTTCCTCGGCAGCGAGGGATATGGTGTCGGCAAGAATGCCACGCTCATCGACCGTGTGCGGCTCACGCTCTTTGCCGCCATGGCGCGCAACGCATCGCCGGCCACCGCCTACTTCCAGCTTCCGCCCGGTCGCGTCGTCGAGCTTGGCGCGCAGATCACGCTGTGAGTTGGCGCGCGGCGATGAATCAACCGAAGCGGCCGCTGATGTAATCCTCGGTGCGCTTGACCGACGGGTTGGTGAACATCTTGGTCGTTTCGCCAAACTCGATCATTTCGCCCATATAGAAAAATGCCGTCTTCTCTGAAACGCGTGAGGCCTGGTGCATGTTGTGGGTCACGACGACGAAGGTGTAATCCTTCTTGAGGTTCCAGATTAGTTCCTCGACCTTCGCGGTGGCGATCGGATCGAGCGCGCTACAGGGCTCATCCATCAGCACGATGAGCGGTTTCACCGCGATAGCGCGAGCAATGCACAGGCGT
>CAIVXP010000060.1 GCA_903909905.1 Akkermansiaceae bacterium | reverse complement strand
GACTCTGCGGCGATGCGCGTCTGGTAATCATTCATTTTGCGGCGAATCTTCGCATCGGCACTGCCAAGGATCCGCAGCGCGAGCAAGCCGGCGTTGCGACCACCATTGATCGCCATCGTCGCTACCGGCACGCCGGCGGGCATCTGCACGATCGAAAGCAATGAATCCAAACCTTTGAGCGACTTGCTTTCGACCGGTACTCCAATCACCGGCAGCGGCGTGAGGCTTGCCACCATGCCCGGCAAGTGCGCGGCACCACCGGCGCCGGCAATGATCACCCGCATGCCGCTTGTTTCTGCAGCGCGGGCGAACTTGACCATGTCGAGCGGAGTGCGGTGCGCGGAGACCACGCGGACTTCGCACTCGACGCCGAACTCGGCGCAAATTTCCGCGGCGGGCTGCATGGTGGGCCAGTCGGATTCACTGCCCATGATGATGGCTATCGGTGCTTGGTTGGCTTTGGCTTTCATCAGTAGCGGGTGGGTTTGGATTTTTTACGAGTCATGGTTTGATACCGGTTGGAAACTGATGGCTTCGGCGCATCCGACAGCTGCGCGCTCGGCCTCCTCGGGAGTTTTTCCCAAGGCGGTGACGTGGCCCATCTTGCGGCCGGCCGAAGTGCTGGTTTTGCCGTAAATGTGCAGGTTTGCGCCGGCGATAGCGAGCGCGCGATCCAGACCCAGCGCGGCACCGGTGCCCTCGTACTTGCCGAGCAGATTCACCATCACCGCATGCGGCGCGACCATGTGCGAAGAGCCGAGCGGCAAGCCCAGCACCGCGCGCACATGGTTTTCGAACTGCGAACAGGCACAGGCCTCGATGGTGTAATGCCCGGAGTTGTGAACCCGCGGCGCCAACTCGTTGACCACGATGCCGCCGTCATTTCTCAAAAACATTTCCACCGCAAAGGTGCCGACCGCACCCACCGCCTCAATCGCACCAAGCGCGATCTGCTTTGCCTGCGCCGCAATGTCATCCGCGACCATGGCCGGTGCGCGCACGATGTTGCAAACATGATCTTTCTGCACGGTTTCCACCAAAGGATAAACCACCGTGGCACCATCAAGGCCGCGCGTGATGACCACCGCCAACTCGCTCACAAAAGGGCAAAATTCTTCCACATAAAGCGCGTTGCCTTGGTCGCCCCGAAGCTGCTGCCACGCACTTAGAATATCTTCGCTCGTGCGAATGGTGGCATTGCCCTTGCCATCGTAGCCATTGCGGCGCGCCTTGAGCACCAAGGGCAAACCAAGCTCGGCGACCGCCGACTCAAGCTCGGCCAAATCGGCGATGCCACGCATGCCCGGTACCGGTATGCCCGCATCAAGCAGCGTTTGTTTTTGAATCAACTTGTCCTGCACCAACGCGATCGAACGCGAGGTCGGCCACAACTTGTGACCCGCCGCTTCAAGCTTTGCCAAATGAGCGGCATCGACAAATTCGTTTTCCAGCGTCAACACATCAACGCGCTCCGCCAAACGAAAGAGATCCTCGGCGGAGTTCCAATCGCCCACCATGCATTCGGCGGTCGCCGCTGCCGGGCACTCGGCACTCCGCTCAAGTACGACGCTGCGATATCCAAGCCGCAAAGCCGCCATCGCGGTCATCCGCGCCAACTGCCCCCCGCCTACAATCCCCAAAACTGGTGACCTAGCCTCGGCCATTGCCTGAGGCCGCGAGAATGATGGGGCGTCGGTGGTTTGGTCGGTCATGCGTCGGACGAGTCGATCTTCTTCGGCCAGGCCAGGGAAGCCAAGACCGAAGTCAGCAGCACGCCAACAATCACGCCAAGCGACACATCCGTATCAATCTTCCAAGGAGTGTGCGAAAGCAGCATTTTCACGCCCACAAAAGACAACACGACGCCGAGGCCGATCTTGAGGTAGTGAAACTTGTCGAGGATCCCCGCCAGTGCGAAATACAGCGAGCGCAGCCCGAGAATCGCAAAAACATTCGAGGTGT
>CAIVXP010000059.1 GCA_903909905.1 Akkermansiaceae bacterium | reverse complement strand
TGCGGGATAAAATCATCCAGCAAGTATGGAAGGCGATCGATGGAGCACCAGAGGCTGAGAAGGCACGTTTGCTCGCACGCATGGTGACGATGGGGGTGGTTGCCAACGACTTGCAAAACACCCTCAAGGCCATCGACCGCCTGCCCAACAACATCAAAGATGCTTTTCCATGGGAAAGTCGCTTGATCTGGCTCTCGGCGGCCCAGCGATGGGGCGAAGTCGCCTCGCTCGTGGTTGCGCAGATCGGCGAGGCATCAGATCCGGAGCATGAGCCTGTGGCCGAACTGCATGCCTATGCGGCAAGCAGTCTTCGTCGGGCTGGCCGCGGCAAGGAGGCGGGCCAACATGACATGCTGGCGGATCAGCTCTCGATGGGTTCGCCGGAAAGCTGCATGCGAATCGGCAATGGTTACGCATTTGGTGGTGAGTTCAAAACCGCGCGTCTATGGTGGGCGAGGGCGGCATGTTACGCGGACCCGGAAAATTTGGAGGATTTTACTGAGATTCTCAGACCTTACGCCGAAGTCCTGTTGGAAAATTCCGATTGGACCAAATCGGCTGCGGCTTTCGAGGTTCTCAATGCCATTGTGATCGCAACGGAGCCACGCTGGCAGTCACCTGCGCAATTTTCACGGATGCGACTTCATGCCGATCTTTCATTTGCGATTTCGCGACTCAAAGATGACCGCAAGAGGGCGCTCGCGATGCTTGATCGTTGTCATGCAAATGCGCCCAGCGATGGGTCACTCGCCGATTTTTTCCTGCCCGCAGTTCGCGCAGCTGGTCTCGGTGCCGAGCATGACGCTTGGTATCGCAAGTCCTCCGACTATCTTTGTGAAATGATCGTCATGTATCCTGATGCCGACAACCTGCGCAATACTGCCGCATGGCTTGCATCACGAGCCAATCGTGATCTCGATCAAGCCGAAAAAGACATCAAGGCGGCAATCTCACTCAATGCCAAACAAGCTGCTTATCTCGATACCATGGCCGAGATCCAGTTCGCCAAGGGCGACCGTGCGAAAGCGATCGAGTGGTCGAACCGTGCGATGGAGCTTGCGCCGGGTGATGAACAAATTCGCAAGCAAGCCGAGCGTTTTCGCAGCGGCAACTTTCCCACGAAGTGAGGGATTTGCGGGTTTTTCTTCCGCGTGTGGCTTGACATGAAGGCCCGTCTGCGGCGGGATTCCCGCCCCATGGCAAAGCTCTCAATTCGCAACCTCGATTTTTCCGGCAAGGAAGTTCTCATGCGTGTCGACTTCAATGTTCCGCTCAAGGACGGGGTCATCACCGACGATACCCGCATTCAGGCGGCGGTGCCGACCATCCGGCATCTCGTGGATGGTGGTGCGAAACTGGTGCTTTGCTCGCATCTGGGCCGTCCCAAGGGAGGTCCCGAAGCCAAGTTCTCGCTGGCGCCGACTGCGGCGCATCTTGGGTCGATCCTTGGCAAGACTGTGAAATTGGCGCCCGATTGTGTGGGCGCCGAGGCAGCTGCGCTGCGTGCCGCGCTTGGTGCGGGCGAGGTTCTCATTCTTGAGAACACCCGTTTCCATGCTGAGGAAGAGGCGAACGACAAGGCATTCGCCAAGCAACTCGCGGGCTCTGCCGAAATTTACGTCAACGACGCCTTCGGCACCGCCCACCGCGCGCATGCTTCGACCGAAGGGGTGACCCATTTCATTCCGACCTCGGCGATGGGATTCCTGATGGAGCGCGAGCTTCAGTACCTCTGCGACGAACTCGAAAATCCCGCCAAGCCATTCCTCGTGATCATGGGTGGCGCGAAAGTTTCCGACAAAATCCAGGTGATTTCCTCTCTCCTGGAGAAGGCCGATGCCTTCATCATTGGCGGCGCCATGGCCAACACCTTCCGCAAGGCGCAAGGCTATCACACCGGCAACAGCCGCGTCGAAGCCGACAAGCTCGACCTTGCTCTGGACATTCTTGCCAAGGCCAAGGCCAAAGGCGTGCGCTTCCTGCTGCCTGCCGATACCCGCATCACCCAGGAGTTCAAGGATGGCGCCGCTACTCAAGTGACCGCTCCTTACGAGCAGGGTGGTGAGACACCCGACGGCTGGGAAGGCATCGACATCGGCGATGTCGCGATCCGCGAATTCAGCGAAGAAGTTGCCAAAGCCCGCACG
>CAIVXP010000058.1 GCA_903909905.1 Akkermansiaceae bacterium | reverse complement strand
GCGAAGCCGTTCTTTCTTCGCAAATCGAGGGCACCCAGTCCTCGCTCTTCGACCTTTTGCTTTTCGAGTTGGAGGAAGTGCCCGGCAGTCCAGTGGATGATGTCGTCGAGGTGTCGAACTACATCGCGGCCCTGGATCACGGCATGGCCCGCCTGCGCGAAGGCTTCCCGCTCTCCAACCGCCTCCTTCGTGAAATGCACGCCATCCTCATGTCCAAAGGCCGAGGCAGCGACCAACAACCCGGAGAGTTTCGCCGCAGCCAGAATTGGATCGGAGGCACCCGCCCGGGCAACGCCCGCTTCGTTCCGCCCCCGCCGCCAGAGGTCGAGCCCTGCATGGCCGCGCTCGAAGCCTTCCTCCACGACGAAGCCGTCGGCCTGCCCGTGCTGGTCAAAGCCGCGCTCGCCCATGTGCAGTTCGAGACCATCCACCCCTTTCTGGATGGCAATGGCCGCCTCGGCCGCCTGCTCATCGCCCTGCTCCTGCACCACGGCCGCCTGCTCGCCCAGCCGCTACTCTATCTTTCCCTCTACCTCAAAGCGCACCGCTCCGTGTATTACGACCTGCTCGACCGCGTCCGCACCACCGGCGACTGGGAAGCCTGGGTGGATTTCTTTTTGGAAGGCGTGGAAACCACAGCCCATGGCGCAGTCCAAACCGCCCGCAGGCTCGCCGATCTTTTCGAAGAAGACATACGCCGCACCGCTGCGGCCGGCCGCTCCGCAGCCAGTGCCCTGCGAGTCCTCGCCGCCTTGCGCGAACGCCCTGTCCTCACCCTCGCGCACCTTTGCCGCCACACGCCGATGACTTTCCCGACAGCCGGCAAAGCCATGCAAACCCTCGTCACCGCTGGCATCGCCCGCGAACTCACCGGCCAACGCCGCAACCGCGTTTTCGTCTACGACTCCTACCTCGGGATCCTCAACGAAGGAGGCGAACCGCTGTGAACTCCCGCCCCCATTCAAAATCCACCATCCAAAATCCAAAATTGCCCCACTCGCTACCAGTTACCCGCTACCCGCTACAGCGGCTCCGCCGCCTCCGCCACAGCGCTATGACAAATTTTCTTCTCCGATTTTTCATGCGTCTCCGGTAAAAAGGATTTCCGTGCCCCTCCACCCCGCCACCTGCTACCAATTACGCGCTGTGGCTCCGCTATCCGCCATCAGTCCTCCGCAATCGGCGGCTCAGCCGCCTACCGTGGTAATCGGCGAGGTGCTTGGGAACTACGAGGCGCAAAAACAAATCAAATGACGCATCCCGACACCCAAAAAATGCTTCAGTTGGTCGAAGAACAGACCGGCTACCGCGTCAGCGTCGATCTGATTTCCGGCATCCAAGAGCACGCCCGGATGATCTCCGCGCGTCCGGAGAATCCTGTGCATTTGATTCGTGTGAATGACACGCAACGGGCTTTTGCGGATTATATCGTCGCCGTGCAATGCGGCATGCTTCTCATTCTTTGGTCCGACCTCTCCAAAGTGCCTGCCATCGTTTTGGAGGAACGCCCCGCTGCCGAGCAGGCGGAACGCTGGGCCGGCATGGAACCGCTGGCCTCGTTACCCGCCGATGTTTCCAAAAAAGTCGGCCGCTTTTATGTGGAAGGCCTCGTGAAGCAAGTGCAGTCCGTGCCCCTTGAAATCGGCGTCGCCAAGTTGGTCTTTGAAAAATGCCCCTCCCTTCGCGAGGCACAGGCCGAGTCCTTCAGGGCCCAACTCCAGAATCTCTCCCAAGTCTTCACGCCAAAGGTCAAAGATTCCGCTCCGGTCGAAGTCTTTCAAAAAAATGTCGCCATGAATGCCGCCCTCGCGCTCGGTTGGTCCGAGATTTCCGGGGATCGCATCGCGCTGTTGCCCTACGAGAGCACCGGGCATCTGGAATCGGGCAAAAAACTCTTCGCCGCTCTCCAAGCCGCTTCCCCCCT
>CAIVXP010000057.1 GCA_903909905.1 Akkermansiaceae bacterium | reverse complement strand
GAGTCGGTTGATCTGTTTGGCGAAGACTTCGTGGTCATCGACGTTCCAGATGTTGGTGGTCTTGGTGGTTGCTATCATATGGCGGGTTGTATGGAGAGGTGTGAGTGTTTGACGAAGAGTTGGATGCGCGTGCCATACTCCTTGTTGGACTTGACGCGGAAAAGACCGTGGAGAGTACGGGCGCGGTCCTGGAGTTTGCGGACACCGGGTGAATCCGCACCGGGCGTGGCTGGAATGCCATTGCCATTGTCAAGGATCTCGATGGCGAGTTGATCATCTTCATTCCAGACCTTCACCGAGACTTGGTCGGCATGGGAATGTTTCATGATGTTGTGAAGCGCTTCCTTGAAAAAGAGAAAGAGGTGTCGTTTGGCTTCGAGCGATAGGTGAGCATCGATTTCGCAGGATTGGCAATCGAGGCTGAACCGCATTTCGCGCAGCATGCGGTTGGCTGTTTGGCGCATGCGCTCGATCAAGTCTCCGACCGAGTCGTTGCTTCGCTCCCACATCCAGACGATGTCACGCATCGCGAGCGAGCACTCGCGTGCGATGTTTTCCATCTCGCTGAGGTCATGAGCGATTTCTTCGGGGCCATCGAGTCGTATCAAGTCCTTGCGCGCACTGCGTGCGATGAGTGAGAGGCTGCCGAGATTGCTACCGATATCGTCGTGAAGGTCGGCGGCAATGCGTTGGCGGATTTGTTCGACGTGTTTCTGTTCCGACTTGCGGCGTTTGCTGAAGGCGGAGATCGAAACCAACAGTGCGGTACCCAACACAGCAGCGCTCGCCCATCCGGAATTCCGGCTAGTCAATGATTCTAGCGCGTAATTTGAGATCGAATCCGTATTGGAAACCGACGCATCAAGCCATGAAAAGTCGAGACATGCCGCAGCTGCGGCAATTGACAAAGACGCGCCGAGAGGACGGCGCCAACCAATGGGGGCAATTTTCATCGGGGGGAGATGAGTTATAGGATACCTTGGATGGTAAATTTAAAATAATCAACGAATAAGATGAATTTTTTGCAAAATTTCGCAGGCGGAGATATTTGAGAATTTTTTTGAACGTTTGGTGATTTGATGGGTCTTGATTCTTTCATTTAGTGATGGTTGCCCCAAACCGAAATGTCATCGATGGTAGTAAATCTCGGATGAGGTCGAGAATGTCGCTTGAGGTGAAAGCAAGATCGGGCGAAACTATTGGCGTTTGGTGATCGGTGATCGGCTTGAGTTGCCTGATTGCGATTTTCCCGCTTATTGTTTCGGATCATTAGAATCATGGCGCAATCCTCCCGGACATCCACGATTCCGATTCCCGAGTCATTGCAAATGCAGTTGGCGTCGTTTCGTCGTCACTTGTGGCGGCTCAAGGTTCTGGAGGCAGTTGCTGCGGGTGTGGCGGGTTTGCTGTTATCTTTTTTGCTGGTGATGGCATTGGATCGTGTGTGGCCGACACCGGGGTGGTTGCGTTTGTTGATCCTTGGAGCCGGCATTTCACTGTTTGCGGTTTTTGTGCCATTTTGGCTGCATCGCTGGGTATGGGGGCAGCGGCGGAACGCGCAGTTGGCGCGGCTGATTGCTCGACGTCATCCGGGTTTGGGTGATCGCCTGTTGGGAGCGATCGAATTGCAAGAGCAGGGCGAGGGTGCGGCATCGATATCTCCGCGTTTGCGTGAGGCTGCGATGCTTGCCGTGTCAGCTGAGGTTGCGTCGCGTTCGCTTGATGATGCTTTGCCGGCATCAAGTTACCGTCGTTGGGTGGCCATGGGTGCGGTTTTGATTGTGTTGGCATTGGTGGCTTGCATCACGATGCCGAAGGCTGGATGGAATGCGTTGCAGCGATGGATGTTTCCTTTGTCGAAAACCGAGCGATATACCTTCACGCGTTTGATTGATGCGCCAGAGCGCCTAGTTGTTCCGATGGGCGAGGCATTTCAAGTTGAGCTGCGTTTGGATGCTGATTCCGAGAGGCGACCGTCCCATGCGAGTGGTGTTTATGACAGGCAACGTGAAGTCGTGGCCTATTTGAACAATGGTGTTTATCGGTTTTTATTTCCGGGTCAGCAGGAAGCTGGCGTGATTGAATTTCGTGCGGGAGATATGCGTCACGCGATGCGGGTTGAGCCGCGTTTGCGCCCGGCGGTGCAAAGTGTCGATGCGATCGTTACGCCCCCTGCATATCTCGGTCTTGGCGAGCAGTCGGTGGATTGTTCGGCTGGTGTCTTGAGTGCGGTATCGGGCAGTAAAGTGCGTTTTGTGTTGCGAATGGATCGGGCCTTGAGGTCGGGAACTTGCGGTCCGATGCAAACTATTTCCGATGCCGTTCAAAATTCAGCAAATGGAGTGCCGTCCGTAGTAAATGATCTTCTTGTCGAAGGCCAGATCGCGCGCACTGGAGAAATCCTCATTGGCAAGGATTCGCATGAGATTCCGTTTGCGTGGAAAGATCGCGATGGGCTTGAGGGGGTGGGAGGGTATCGCTTGCGTATCGATGCGACTGAGGATGCTGGGGCACATTGTTATTTGC
Organism: Akkermansiaceae bacterium; assembly: GCA_903909905.1. Lineage (GTDB taxonomy): Bacteria > Verrucomicrobiota > Verrucomicrobiia > Verrucomicrobiales > Akkermansiaceae > Luteolibacter. Next base: position 11,133 of record CAIVXP010000057.1, on the reverse strand, counting down.
AGGGCATTGATCGCCAGAAGGTCATGTTGCCGGAGGAAACGGTGGACTTCGAGTTACTGGCCGAAGATGACTTTGGTGTGAAGGTGGCAGGCATCGAGTGGTTGGGCGAGCACACCCGGCCGGCGGGCGGCAAACCGGCCAAGGGCGAGCTGCAGCTTGCATCGGGTACGCCTGGTGCCGGGCGATTGCTCGAGGCGGTGGCTTTTTCTCCGGCGGCCTTTGGGATTGGTCCGCAGAAGATTGTCTTGCGTGCCTACGCCGAAGATTTTTTTCCGGGCCGCGCCCGATCGCATTCTGAGCCAGTGGTTCTGAATGTGTTGTCGCGCGATGAACATGCGCAGATGCTCAAGAACTTGTTCAATCGGCAGATCAGCGATTTGGAAGATCTCGCGCGTCGCGAGACCGGTTTGCTGGATGAAAATGAGAGGCTTGGTGCCATGGAGGGGGGCGAGTTGGAGAAAAGTGAAAACCGCCAACGGCTCGGGGTGCAGGCAAGTGAAGAAGTTGAGACTCGTCGACGCGCGGAGGATCTTGCGCGTAGGTTGGAACAATTAATGAAAGATGCGGCCCGTAACGGGCAAATCGACAAGCAGACATTGCGCAAACTGGCTGAAGCTCAGGGTGCGCTAAGCGAGCTTTCCACGCAGGATATCCCGCAGGTGGAACGTAAATTGGGTGAATCATGTGAGAGTTCCAACACCCCGGATAAATCAGCGAAAGATCTTGATGCGGCGATTGAGGGGCAGCGCAAGGCTCTTGAAAAAATGCGCGATGCCATCGAGCGCGCCAACGATGCCAACAAGCACTTCGAGGCCGGCACCTTCGTCAGTCGTCTCAAAAAAGCCGCAGGCGAACAAACCGGTATCGTCGAATCGCTCAAAGAGTCATTCGCACGCATTCTTGGGCTTGGCTATCGGCAACTTGATCCGGCTGATGCAAGGAAGCTCGATGAAAGCTCGAAACAACAGGGAACCACAGCATCTGACCTGCGTTGGTTGCAGGAGGATCTTGCCCATTATTTCTCACGCACCAAGGCCGAGCCGATTCAATCTTTGATGGATGCGATGAAGGCATCCGGGATTGATTTGGGCCTCGAGGAAATTCGCTCGCGGCTCTCCAACAACCATTCATTCGAGGCTGCCGAGCAGTCGAAAAAATGGGCGGATCAGCTCAATCGGTGGGCGATAGAACTGGGTGGAGGCATGAATGCCGCGACTGGCGGTGGTGCGGGTGGCGCGCCCGATGCCGAAAACGAGGATTTCGAATTCATGCTGCGTGTGATGAAGATGATTCAGAGCGAGCAGGATCTGCGGGCGCAGACCCGTGTGCTCGAGCAATTTCGCCGTTCGATCGGTTCCGTGCCTAACCCACCAGAAAACTGATGAAAAATTTCATTCTTCCCACTGTTTTGTGTGTGCGTCTCTTGGTGGTAGCGGATGCCGAACCCGAGTCGATCGAAAGCAAGATTGCGGAGCATCGTGAAGGCGCATCGGTGCTGGCCGACGCACAGGACGAGCTGGCTGCGGATGTGCAGCAGCTCGTTATTGAGCAAACCTTGCCTGAAGTCATCTGCTTGCTCAAAGAAATCGAAGGCCTGATGGACGCGGCGACGAATCGTTTGGCCAATGGTGATACCGGAGGCGAGACCATGGCGGCGCAGACCGAAATCATTGAGAAGATTCATGCAGCGGCAAAGGAGCGCCAAGAGGGCGGATCCCAAAGTGAGGCAGGCGGAGCGATGATGGAAATGATGGAGCGAATGATGGGCCGCAAGCCTGAAGGGCAGGGCGATGAAAAGGGAAAGGACGGGAGGGCGGGAGAAAATGCAGGGCAGGGCAATGGCGGGAAATCGGATGCGAGCGGTGAGGCCAATGACGGTGCAAGTGGTGGCAAAGATGAAGAGCGGCGGGTGCCAAAGGCCGCAGGCGGTGGAAATCAGGAAATACCCGAGGAATTTAGAAAGTTGCTGGACGCCTATAACCGCGGGGCTGGAGCCTTGGTGAAGTGAAAAGGACGCATAGCAAACACGGATCAATGAAAAATTTTCGAAATACAATGAAGCGCGATTGCTTGATGGGCTTGGTGTCCATTGCGGCGCGGGCATCTTCAATCCTCATTGGATTTTCAGGTCATGCCGCAGGTCAGGATGCAATTGGTAGGAAAAATGACGTGGTGCCGGCCATGGTTGAAATCATTTACGAGAAAGGGATGAAGTACCTGGCATCCACGCAAAGCGAGGACGGGACATGGAGCGACAGTGTGGGGTCTGAACCGGGAGTGGTTGGATTGTGTGTCGCCGCATTTTTGGCGCACGGCGATGATCCGGTTGGTGGCCGTTACGCTGGCAATATTCGTCGCGGGATTGATTTTATCATCAAGCAACAGAACCCGAAGAATGGGTACATTGGCTCAAGCATGTACAACCATGCTTTTGCTGCCAAGGCGCTTGCCGAATCATATGGCTGTGTTGAGAATCCTGAGATTGAAACGGCGTTGCGCAAGGCGGTGGACCTGATCCTTTCCGCACAAAAGCGCAATCGGTCTGGTGCTTGGCGCTATACGCCCGACAGCCGTGATGCGGATACGACCGTCACCGGATGCCAGCTCGTCACGCTTTTTGCCGCTCGGAATGCCGGGATTTCAGTGCCTGACGGGTCGATTAGCAAAGCAATGGCCTATCTCGCCAACAATCGTGCGGCGAACGGATCCTATGGCTACACCTCGCTCTCCGGTGGAAAGCCGACACTTACGGCGATCGGCTTGCTTTGCCAATCGCTGGCGAAGGAGCGCGATTCGAAGGGTTATGAGGCAAGTTTCGAGTTTTTGAAAAACCATTTGGATTATCGGGATCGCTATTATCCCTATTACTTTGAGTGTTACATGTCACAGGCCCTGTTTCATGCTGATGAAGCGGTGTGGAAGGAATGGAATGAACGTAACATCCGCTATCTTGCTACAATCCAGTCGGCGGATGGTTCGTTTCCAGGCAACCAAGGACCTTCCTTCAACACTGCTGGAGCGCTACTTTCCCTCGCGTTGAATTTTCGCTATCTTCCGATATACGAAAAATGAAACCGGAAGTTTGCATGACTTTGATGATTGAGATGGCGAAATCTAAAGGCATGAAGCTCATTTTGACCACGGCGGTTCTGAACATGGCGTACGCTGCCTGCCTGTGTGCCGATGTGGTGACGATGACGAGTGGCATTGAGCGGCTGACCGGTGACTTGCGTTCGATCGAGGATGGCGGGGTTTTGGAATTGCAGAGCGAACTATCACCCGATCCCATGCGTGTGCGTGCTTCGATGGTTGGCAAGGTGGAGTTTACGACCGAAGCGGTGGCATCGGAGCCGGCGCCAGAACGAGTCGAACTGGTCAATGGTGATGTCATTCCCTGCAGGATTGTTGGACTGGACAAAGGCGGGCTTGTGGTGGAGTCCACTGAACTTGGAAGGATCCACATTGAGCGTAGGCATCTTGAAGCGATGCAATTGGGTGTGCGTCGGGACAAGGTGCTTTATGCAGCTTCTCAAGGGATGGGTGGTTGGTCGGTCGATCAGGAGGATTCAGCCGCATGGCGCTTTGAAAACGGTACCATGTTGTCCAAGGGGCAATCGGTCGCCACTCGCAGTGTTGGATTTCCTGAACAATTCATTCTGAAGTTCGAGCTGGGATGGGCGAGAAACGCAATGCCTGCCATCATGGTGTTTTTTGCCGATCCGCTCGTGGCCAACGACGAGCGATGTGATCGCTACTGTCTGTCATTCCAATCGACGGGTTTAGAGGTCAAGCGCGAGGCGGCGAAAAACCGGCGTTTCACCACCGTTGCTTTTGTCAATCGCATGCCAGCACAGTGTGAGGGCAGGCGGCTGCGGGTGGAGTTACAAATCGATCGTCGTGATTCCACTCTTCGCTTGCTTCTCGACGGAAAGCTTGAGGGGGAGTTTGTCGATCCGGTGCCATCGCCGCCATCGGGTGCCGGTCTTGTTTTGGTAAGTCAAGCGGATGGGGTCGAGCAGAAGGTGAGCGGTCTCGAGGTGCTTGAATGCGACAACACTCCGCGCATGCATCGTGCGGAGTCGCGAGGCGGTGAGGATGGAGACAGTTTGATCACCCGCCGCAACGAAAGATGGAGTGGTGTTTTGGAGGAGATTTCGGCTTCGAATACGGGGGCTGTGCTGCGCTTCCGTTTCGGCTTCGAAGAAAAATGCGTCGAGGTGCCTTTGACCGATGTGTCGACGGTTTTTTTCTCGCGGTCCCCAACGTCAAAAGCGTTCACGAAAGAGCCTGTAGATTCTTATATTTTGAGCTATGCGGGTGCCGGCCTTATGCACATATCTTCTTGTCGATTTTCGAACGATTCGGCAATCATCCAGCATCCCTTGCTTGGCTCCCTGCAGATGCGACATAATTTTTTGCGGGCGATTGAAAGGGTCGTGACTCCTGCCACCAAACCAGCCAGCGAATGACGCCGATTGATACATTTTTCAGGGTCATGGAACGACTCCGTGGGTCGCAACATCATGCAAAAACATCGGCGCTTTGGATTGATGCGTTGCGGCTTGTGGTGCTGTGCCTAGCGATGACTGGATTCACCCGGGCGCTTGCCCCCGACGCGGAAATTCGTTTTGCCAATGACGACCGACTTACCGGATCACTTGAATCGTTCGCCGCTGAGCGACTGGTATGGATCTCGCCGGCTTTGGAAAAACCCACGCCATTCGAGCTTTCAAAAATCCTCGAGCTGCGATTGCCCGGCAATCCTGCACCCGTCCATGGAAAATCGGAACTGGTATTGAATCTGACCAATGGCGATGTGGTACGGGGTGGGCTTGCGATGGTGAACGATAAGGTTGTGGCGCTGGAAACACTTTTTGGAGGACGTATGGAATTCAATCGCGCGATGATTGCCGACGCTCGCATCGAGGCCTCAAGCGAGATTGTGTACCGCGGGCCGACTGGCCTGGATGGTTGGCGACAGACTGGTGACAGTGATGTATGGACATACGGCAGATCATCGTTTCGCAGTAGCGGCGTTGGTGGGATTGGCCGCGACGACCTGCTGCCGGACGTCTGCTCGATTGCCTTTGACGCGGAATGGAAAGGCGACGCTTGTTCGCTGAAGGTGGTGGTTTTTTCTGAGAATGTCACCACCGAGCCTGCCAACTCCGGTTACGAGTTGACGATTCAGCGTGGTAATTTCCGTCTAAAGAACTGCGCTTCTCAAAACTACCTTGGCAGCGGTAACGCACAGGTTCTCGTGGTGGCCGATAAGGCGCATTTTGAAATTCGGGCAAACCGGCGCAACGGTACATTCTGCCTTTTTATCAATGAACGGATTGCCGAAGTTTGGACCGATACCGGCTTCAAGAATGATGCCTTTGGCAATAGTCTCCAATTCGTGTCACTAGGCAGCCAGTCACAGCGTGTTTCGGCGATACGCGTTAGCAAGTGGGATGGGGTTGTCGATGGTGCCGCCGAAGCGCGGGCCGGGGCTGCCGTAGAGATGCAGAGGCCTTGGGGGACGAGTCTTTCGACAGTGAAGAAAGCGCAGCGAGAGGATGGCATGCGGTTAGCCAATGGTGATTTTGTCGCGGGCGAGCTGACCGCAATCGAGAATGGCTTGGTTGTTACCAAGACCCGTCTCGGTGAAGTGAAGCTACCGGTGGAGCGGTTGCGCACCCTGGCTTTGAGGTCGACAAGTCCCGAGCGCGCCATCCGTCGCAATGGTGACATTCGCGTGTATTTCACCGACGGATCGCACCTGGTGTTTCGTCTAGATGCCGTCGATCAAGGTCGATTGGTTGGCTCAAGCCAGAATTTCGGGCGGGCCCTCTTTGGCATGGATTCCATCGAGCGCATCGAGTTTAACATTTATGATCCTGCCCTAGAGCCAATGCGCAGTGCGGAAAAATGGTAGCCAAAATCCTGGTGAGTCCCGGGCCGCCATGGCTCACTGCTTTTGAGCGGCCAATGCCGCCTAAATCATCTTGATTCTCCCGGCAAAGGGGCGCAGACTACTTCCCACCAAGGCGGCTTGGCGGAATTGGTAGACGCGCTCGACTCAAAATCGAGTTCTAACGAGTGTGGGTTCGAGTCCCACAGCCGCTACTTCGCGTTTCTGTGTGAAAAGGGTTTTTTGAATCAAACGCATGGCACAATCGCGCACCATCGGAATCATTGCTGGCAGCGGAGTCTATCCCGCAACATTCATTTCCGCGGCTCGGCGAGTGTCTCCTGGGGTGAAGCTCGTAGTTGCTGCCTTCCATGGCGAAACCGACCCACAGCTCGTCGATCAAGCTGATGCCTCCGAGTGGTTCCGCGTTGCCCAACTTGGGAAAATGATTCGATTTTTTCTCAGTGAAGGGGTGACTGAGGCGGTGATGATGGGGCAAATTTCGCCCAAGAATCTTTTTGATCTGCGTCCTGACTTGCGGGTGCTGATGATTTTGGCGCGGGTCAAGGAGCGCAATGCCGAGACGCTCTTCGGAGCGATCGCCGACGAGCTTGGAAAGGAGGGCATCGAGGTGCTCTCCGCCACCACATTTCTTGATGACCATCTTCCTGCGGCAGGTCATGTCTGTGGTCCGACTTTTGGCAAGCGCCAGTTGGCGGATGCGGCATTTGGATTTCGAATCGCCAAGGAAACCAGCTCTCACGACATCGGGCAAAGTGTGGTTGTGCGTCACGGCACCGTGCTGGCCGTCGAGGCCTTCGAAGGCACCAATGCTTGCATCCGGCGCGGTGGCGAGCTTGGGCGAGGCAAAGATGTCATGCTGGTAAAGGTTTCAAAACCCAATCAGGACTTCCGCTTTGATGTGCCGGTTGTGGGTCCGCAGACCTTGGAGACATGCGCCGCGGCTGGCGTGAAGGGTATCACCATTGAGGCAGGTCGGACTCTCCTGTTGGAGAAGGAAAAAGTCGCGGATCTCTGCGCGAAGTACCAAATTGGCCTACATGCCATTGCTTGAGGCCTTGTGTCTTGCAGGGTAATGTAGCTGCGTAGAATTTCTTTACATCTTGAGCAGCCACTCGCGGAAGACGGCCTTGTCGGTGCCCATTGGGATGGCGACTTTCTCGCGGTGGGCGAGGATGGCGAGGCGTTCGGGGACCTCGACGGCATGGGGGCCGATTTTTATCATTCTTTAAAAATCGGTGGGCCAAAGTTATTAAAATGACGGATCTGGAGTAGACAATCATTGTGCCGCAGGCTCTCAATACCCATACCCATACTGCCCTCCATGATCGAGCCTGAGTTCATCCCAAACTTGGATTCCCCCATTATTTTGGGTGAAGATCAGACGGGTGTTGCAGCGGCGTTGATCGATCGCATGGCGAGGGGGGACGGCAGTGCGCTTACGGAACTTTATGGCATGTGGAGTCCGATTCTGTTGGGGGCGTCGGTTCGGATGCTTGGCGACCGACACGAGGCGGAGGAAATCGTGCAAGACACCTTCGTGCGGATGTGGCATCGCTCGGTTGACTATGACCCGTCGCAATCGCCGCCTTTTGCGTGGGCCTTTGCGGTGATGCGTGGTTACTGCATTGACCGCCTGCGCTACCGCCACCGGGGCAAGCGCGATTCCTCGCGGGTGGTTCCCATTCATCTGCATGCACCTACGGAAGAGAGCGAAGATCCGCGGGTGATGATGAAGGACGATTGGCGCCGAGTCCGCGCCGCACTTCAAATTTTACCGCCCGACGAACGCGAGTGTTTAGAACTGGCTGTCTTTCTGGAATATACTCATTCGGAAATTTCGTCGCAACTCGGAACTCCGCTGGGGACGGTGAAAAACCGACTGCGTCGAGCATTGGACAAGGTACGCAACCAACTATCACGTTATGAATTCTGACCCACACGATACCGCAGCCTGGCGGGCATTTGGGATGCTCGATTCCTACGAAGCCGCTGGCTTTGACGAGGCAATTCATCAAGACCCCGAGCTGAGAGATGCTTACCGGGATATGAACGTTCTGTGTGCTGCCGTGGCCGCAGCCAGCATCGCGCCGCTTTCACCCCGCGCGGGACAATTGGAGCAACTTCAAGCGCGTTTGGGTCTACAGGCTTCAAAGTCGGTGAATTGGCTGGGCATCTCAGGCTGGGCCGCGGCCGCCGCGGCGTTTGCCTTCATGCTGCTGGTGAATCGCAAACCACCCGCGCCGTCGGAAATCGTCAAGCACAGCGCCACTCCCCACGCCAACAAACGGGATATCCTCATGATTCAAAAAGCTACCGTCCAAGAGTTGGCTGCGAAGCCATCTTCAGACGTGGGATCCGAGCTGGCCGAAGATGCTACCTCCAACCGAGATGCCGCCACCCATGAGAACAACGTGAAGTTGGTGACGAAGATGGAAACGAAACGCCTTGTTCAGGAGATCGCGGTCTTGCGTGAGAAACTCGAGAGCGTCGAAAAGCGCGAGCAGCAGCGCTTGGAACCAGTTCAAGGGATGGCATGGCCGATCGTGATGAAAATGAGGCCGCCGAATGCCACAACTCAGATCGTACCCACGGAAGTAGCTACGACAGATGCCGAGACGTCAGTGGTGGATGTGCTAGGTGATGCACTGGCGGGAAAAGCATCATTGGCAGATAACCAGGGGGAACAGGGCGTTGTCGATACTCCGTCTGCCGTGCCAATTTATGACCCGGCGACAGGGACTGGAACTTTGGTCGTGAACAATCTTTCAAACACGAATTTCTGGGTCACCGCAAGAGGTGAAACCGAGCCTCGTTTGCTCGGTAAAATTCCGCCAAGCGCCGAAGCGTATGAGTCGGTGGGATTCGAGCTCCCTGTGGGCACGATCCCAGACAATTTTATGATCACCAACGATTCCGCCGGAAAGGATGTCCCTCCCTCCGACAAGAACACGATTCTCATCGGGCCGCGGTGATGGTAATCACCAAGTGGTGCTGACCGAAAAGTGCAGCATCGGATCGCTGTTTTCTTGCTCTGGGCAGTCGACTGGAATCGCGAGATCCAGTCTCGCTGACAAGTTCTCCGCGTAGCGCCAGCGCAAGCCCACGCCAGTGGAGGTAAGTTGTCCGATGTCACTCGCTTGATCGCGGTTGAGAAATGCTGCGTCAAAGAATGTCACGGCCTGATAGTCGCCGGCCTTTTTTGTGTGAAAGTTTCTGGATTGCAGTTCGACTGTAGTGACGATGCCAGTCGATGCGTAACCGACACTTTCATCAAATCCCCTCACCAGCCCGAAGCCGCCAGCGGAAATTTGATCGGATGATAAAAGATTGGAATCTGCCCACTGAGATCGGCAGCGACCCAACAGCATTGCGTTTTTACTGAGCTTGAGTGTGCGTTCGAGTTCCAGTTTGGCGATCAGCGATTCCGCGCCGTCTGCACCGAGGGCGATGAAGTCAGCATCGTTTGAGCCGAGAATCCCTTGGCCGGGGCTATAAACCAAAGAAGCATCCATGCTGGTGTAGCCGAGCGAATCGTTGCGGCGTCCTTTTCGGCCGACTTCGAAATTGAAAAAGCGAACTTTCTCACTGGTGTTATTGGTAAAGAGATAATCATTCGCACGAAACTCGATTCCAGCACGCCACTCTTGGCTGATGGATTTCCAGCGGGGAAGTGGAACGCGATAAACAAGGGCGGCACGTGAGAATTGTCCGCTCTGATCGATTGGCCCTTCGGAGTCTGACTCGGATTCAGTGTAACCTAGCGAGGCGTCGATCAGGTGCCGAACGGGTAGCGGCACCTGATAGATTCCGCTGATTCCAACCAAGCTTGTTGAGTCGAGCGAAGAGGTGTATTGCGCCGTCACCCGATGATCCAGCGAGAAAAGATCACCATATTGAAACCCGAGGAATATGCGTTCATCACCAAGATTATCGCTGAGTTGGTTGTCAATGCCGGTATAGGCGCGCCATGGTTTGTCTGCCCGAAGGCGGAGTTTTAGGTCGATTGAGTCTGGGGCCAGACCATCGCGATAGGAGATGGATGCCCGCCGAAGCGGGTTGAGATTGATCCAGTCGAGGTCTTCCATCACAACATCGCCGGAAAGCTCCTTGCCAGGCACGGTGCGGAAGGCGTTGGCGGCAAACCTCATCCCAAAGGAAGGTTTGCCGGCGACTAGAATCGAGCCGACGCGGGCGGGACAAATCACGATGGCGATGACACCAGAGGTGATTTCTTGAGGTGGGAATGAGACTTTCACAAACGCCCGCCCCGACGAACGGAACGCGGTTTCCAATTTCGTGCTCAAGCTGTCCAATGATCGGAGTGAGACGGGTTGACCAATGGCGCCTGCTGCTATTTTTGAGATTGTTGCAGCGTCGGCTTCCGAAAACCCATCCGTTACCACGGCAGGATTAAGTTTTTTTTGTAGTTTTAAGGCTGATTCCGAAGTCCTTCCAACCGCTAATCCGAGAAGGGATGGGACCAGGATTTGGTCCTTGTCTGCGACCACTTCCGCGGATTCTTCCCGAGTGGGGCGCTCGGAGGAAGGGCTTTCGGTGAGGGGGACGGGCCGACTCGCATCCTCAGCACCAAAGCCAAAAACCGAGGCTGGGAGGATCGCGCAAACTGACGCGATAGCGGCGGGGTGTCTCATCGGGTTGGTCAAAAAAAAAGCCGCCAGAATCATCTGGCGGCTCTCATGAATGAACACATCCTGAAAATTAGCGAAGGAAGACGCGGCCTTTTTTGATCAGGGCAGTAGGCACGTTTTTCTCGCTCAGTATTTTAGGAGAGGCGGCGTTCGCTTCCGTCTTGATTGCAGCGGCTTTGTCGTCTTGACCGAGCCCGCGGGCGAGTGCGTTGGGGGCCTCTTCTTTGTTAAGCGAGGGAGCAAGGTTGTCGGAAACAGAGTTGCCGGCGAGTGCGTTGGGAGCATCTTCTTTTTCAAGCACGGGCGCAGGGTTGCCGGCCATGGAGTAAAGGATCACGGGCGGGTCTTCGTTGCTTCCACCGTGCTTTAACCATTCAATAGGCACTCCTTTTTCGAAATCGACAGAATCGTTTTCACCGGTCGTGGTTACCTCGTTATCGTCGTTAGGATCGCTGGAATCCACGACTTCATTTTGGTCAGATTCCCCATCGCTGCCTAAGGTCGAGTCAGTTTCGGATGGTTTTTCACTAGGATCGCCGGAATCGTTAACTTCGTTTTCGTATT
>CAIVXP010000056.1 GCA_903909905.1 Akkermansiaceae bacterium | reverse complement strand
CGTCTTTTGGATAAACCGTCCATCGCACGGGGGTGCTCTTTGATTCGAACACCGTACGGTAGCCGACCCATAGCGAGTCGCCGCAATCGGCCACCGACCTCCAGAGCAGGATATTGAAGGGGGTGGGGGCCTCCATGCGGCGAATGACCTTCGCATCGCGCCGGGCTAGGTCGGCATCAAAGCCGGCAGAGGCCGTGAACTTCATCGCGATGCTGAGCAAGGCATACGCTGAGGCGATGCCGAGGCCCCAGGCGTTGATTTTTTGGCGCTGCGGGATTTGTTTTTTCGTGCGCAAAAATGCCAGTCGCACCAGCGCGATCAACATCGGGAGGGTGAAGAGCGGATCGACGATGAACAGGTGGTTGAAGCCGACGCGCACATCGGAAAACGGCCAGAGCACGAGCGTGCCGTAGACCGTGAAGCAATCGATGAGCACATGCGTGCTCAATGCGGCGAAGACAAACCAACCGGCGCGCGCGCGGCTGATCTTTTCTTTTCGCCATAGTTTTGCGAGCCATGGGGAAAGGAACCACGAGGCAAGTATCATGAGCAAAAGCGAGTGGCTAGGGCCACGGTGCCACCAGAGCTTGCCCGCGGTATCGAGAAACGGCGAGAGCACGATATCGAGATCGGGTAAGGTGCCAAAGGCTGCCCCCCATGCAAGTGCTCGGTTACCGAGTTTTTTGCCGAGAAGCCACTCGCCAACAGCGGCGCCCAAAACTGCCTGCGTGATCGAATCCACGACCCGAGCTTGAGCATATTCCACGCATTGCAAAACCCAAATCGCATCAGGCTTCTTGACCTAGGGGGGGCTAAGGTCGGAGAGTGGGTGCGCGATGAATGACAGCACCCGTCCGTTTTCCAGCCTGATGCTTGATGGTCCCGACCGTGCGCCTAGCCGTGCGATGCTTTATGCCGTGGGATTCAAGAAAGAGGATTTTTCCAAGCCGCACATCGGCATTGCTTCGACATGGAGTGAGGTGACGCCGTGCAACATGCACATCGACAAACTTGCGCGCGAGTCGTGCAAGGGAGCAGATGCGGCCGGTGGCAAGGGGGTGGTGTTCAACACCATCACCATTTCCGATGGCATTTCGATGGGCACCGAGGGCATGAAATACTCGCTTGTGTCGCGTGAGGTCATTGCCGACTCGATCGAAACCGTGGTCGGCTGCGAAGGCATGGATGGCTTTGTGGCGATTGGTGGTTGTGACAAGAATATGCCCGCCTGCGTGATGGCGATGGCGAGAATGAACCGGCCGTCGGTTTTTGTTTATGGCGGAACGATTTTGCCGGGTTGCGCGACGCTGAAGGGTGAGAAAAAGGATCTCGATATCGTTTCGGTTTTTGAAGCGGTGGGCAAACACGCCAATGGCGAGTACTCCGATGCCGAGTTGGAAACGGTCGAATCCTGCGCGATTCCCGGTCCGGGTTCCTGCGGTGGCATGTATACCGCCAACACCATGGCCAGCGCGATCGAAGCACTCGGCCTTTCGCTCCCCAACAGCTCGGCGCAGGCGGCCGTGTCCGACGATAAAATGCGGGACTCTTTCGATGCGGGCGCGGCGGTGATGAACCTCATCAATCTCGGCATCAAGCCACGCGACATTCTCACCAGGGAAGCCTTCGAAAATGCCATCACCGTGCTGATCGCTCTCGGTGGCTCGACCAACGCGACGCTGCACTTGCCGGCAATGGCGCATGCGGCGGGTGTCGACATCACGCTCGATGACTTCGAGCGCATCGGCAAGCGCGTGCCGGTGCTCGCGGATCTGAAACCTTCCGGCAAATATGTCATGGCCGATCTCGTCCGCATCGGCGGCACCGTGCCCTTGATGAAGATGCTGCTCGATGCCGGGCTGCTGCACGGTGATTGCATGACCGTGACCGGTCGCACCATGCGCGAGAATCTTGAGAAACTCGCCAAGCCCTATCCCGAAGGCCAACAAGTCATTCGTCCTCTGGATAATCCGCTAAAAAAAGACAGCCACCTGCGCGTGCTTTACGGCAACCTCGCCGAGGGTGGTGCGGTCGCAAAAATTTCCGGTAAGGAAGGCGAGGTCTTCACCGGCAACGCGCGTGTCTTCGATTCGGAAGATCTCGCGATGAAGGCGATTCTCGCCAAGGAGATCAACAAGGGCGATGTCATTGTCATTCGCCTCGAAGGACCGAAAGGTGGGCCCGGCATGCGCGAAATGCTCGGACCGACGAGCGCCATCATGGGCCTCGGACTTGGCAAGGATGTGGCGCTCATCACCGACGGCCGTTTCTCCGGCGGTAGTCACGGTTTTGTCGTGGGCCACATCACGCCCGAGGCATTCACCGGCGGCACCATCGGCATCCTGCGCGATGGAGATGTGATTGTCATTGATGCCGTCAACAACCGGATCGATGTGAAACTTTCCGAATCCGAAATCGCCACGCGCAAGGCAGCGTGGGTTCAGCCGCAACCTCGCTACACGCGCGGCGTGCTGGCAAAGTACGCCAAGCTCGTCGCCACCGCGAGTGAAGGCGCGGTGACGGACAAGTATCTATGAAATCCTAACTGCAAGCGAATGTCAGAAAGCCTCAAATCACTTGCGTCGTTACTCGAACGATCGGGTTTGACGCCAATGATGGCAGGTGGCTGGGCTGTTAATCATCATGGATTCAGTCGATCGACATTGGATATCGATCTTATTTACGATAGGTCGAGACGCGACGAGATCATTTCTGCTTTGGCAACGGCCGGATATTATCCGCAACTGGATCTGTCATTTGCTTGTCGCATGCTTCACAAAACTATGGCGATGCCGATACTTGATGTAATATGGGTGGAATCAGATACCTTTAAAACTCTTCTTGATGAGGCTGAGCCATTTGGAGTTGCTCCTGCGTTGAGGGTGATCTCACTGAAATCCCTGATGTCCATGAAACTACATGCTTTGCATGACGACGAGCCAAGGGAGGGTCGCGATCGTCGTGATATTTTGGAGTTGTTGTCACGACATCCCTACCTAAAAAAATCCAAGGAATTTCACGAGCTTGTCAGACAGCAAGCTCCGAAGTTGTTTTGGCCGCTGCTTGGTGTAGAATCAGACTCATGAAAAAGATTCAATGGCCTGATTTTTCCGGACATCCGCCTGCGCCAAGGTTGGAAAATGAGGATTTTGCCGAATGGATCATCAAGGATTGGATCCCTTTATGTTCGGAGCGTGGCGAAATGACCAAGGAAAAGCTGCTCGCTGATTTCATGAAGAACGAGGGTCGGATGACATCGATGCCGGATTTTTCTTGGCTCCAAAACGGGAAGAAGGAGCAGGCTGGGGAATAAAAGAAAACGAGGAGCGGGGGCCTCGTGTCTCGGGCGCGAGAACTCGCGCTATGGCTGAAAAACGCGTGCATCGGTGTGGAAACCATGGTTTCTCGGTTTGAGTGAACGGACGCGCGGTGCAACTGGATGGCTTGCGGGCGGTGGCGATTCTGGCGATTTGCTGGGATCACTGGCGGCCGAGCGGATGGTCGCGATGGATGCCATTCGAGGTGTGCCTATTTTTTTTCCTGGTGATGACCGGCTACCTGATCACCGGCTCACTGCTGCGTGAGCGTGATCGTGGCGAAGCGGGCGGTGTGGCATGGCGAGGGAAAATGATGTGGTCGTATCAGGTGCGGCGTGGCCTGAGAATTTTGGCGCCGTATTATGTGGCGGTGGCAATCGCGTGGTTGGTGGGCGCGCCGGACATGCGTGCGGCGTGGCCATGGTATGCGGGCCATCTTTCCAACATCCACATGGCCTTTCTCGATCAATGGCCTTCCGGAACAAACCACTTTTGGTCGCTCTCGATGCAGCAGCAATTCTACCTCGTGTGGCCGCTGTTGATCTGGTGGCTGCCTCGTGGCCTGATCATTCCCGCAGTCTGTGCATTTGCGGCACTTGGTCCAATTTCACGGTTTTTCAATGACCACATGCTTGCTTGGTGCGCACGGCCGGAGGTACTCACGATTTCATGCCTCGATTACTTCGGCGTGGGTGCTCTCATGGCGATCGCGCAATGGCGCGGCATGCTGCTGACGAGTCCGGTCTTGCGCTGGATCTCGATCATTGCGGTCGTGGCTTACGCAGTGATGTTCACAGCTCATGCCTTTGGCGCGCCGACTTATGGCATGCGTTTTCTGCAACAGACATTGTTGTCGGTGGGGCTTTGCGGATTCATCGCGAGCGGCATCATAGGCTTCCGCGGTAGGCTGGGAAAATGTCTCGAACATCCGGCTTTGCTGCGGATCGGCCAGCTGTCCTATGGGATTTATCTCTTTCACAATCTCGCGCCCATGGTTGCCGGGAAGATTATGCCGTTTCTCTGGAACGGTGCCTTTGATAAGGGCATCCCGGCGCTGCTCAAAGTGGGTGTCTTCGCGGGCCTCACTTGGGGCATGTCCCTCGCCTCGTGGCGATGGATCGAGTCGCCAATGCAAAATATGCGGGCGAGGATGCTGGGGAAATAGCCTTATGCGATGTGGCGCTTATTTGATTTCGATGCCGCTCTTCGCCCATATCCATTTTTCGATCGAGCCGTTGCGGATGAGTGCCTTGGCCTGCATGGTTTTGCGTCCGAGGATGGTGTCTGTTTCGAAGCTGACACTCGCGGTATTGTAGGTCGTGCCGTCGATCGTTTCGGTTCCGCCTTGGTTCCAGTTGACGACTTGATCGACACTGAACTCTTTGATTTTTCCGCTTTGAAGGCTGTCGCGCATCAGTTTGAGGGGGTCGACGGGAGTCGATTCGATGATTGGGGGAGGACTAGTCTCGGTGATGGTGGCAGGTGCTTCTTTTACGGGGGCGGGTGCCAATGGTTCGGTTGGTTCTGGGGGGGGGATCTGGTCCGCAGCCG
>CAIVXP010000055.1 GCA_903909905.1 Akkermansiaceae bacterium | reverse complement strand
CGACAGCATCTTGGGTGAGGTGGCAATGGCGGGCCGAAATGTTGACCAGCAGGGCGTTGGGGGCCTTGGAGGCGGTCGGCAGCGGCAGGCCCATTTTGGCGTAAATTTGCTCGCGAACAAGGTGTTCGACGACTGCGCGTGGGGTCTTGGATGAAAGCGTGTCGGCCATGGACGGGTTTGTTTTTTCTGGTTTTGGATTGACAGTCAAGCAAATTTCCCAAACTTTCCCAAAAAAATACAGAAAAAACCAATTCCATGCTCGCTGTCGAACGTCAACGCCGAATTTTGGACCTCCTCGCCGAGGCGGGGGTTCTGCGCACGGCCGAGGTGGCCGAGGCTCTCGGGGTGACCGATGAGACCGTGCGCAAGGACTTTGAGGTCCTCGAAAAGCGCGGCGAATTGCTACGGAGCCATGGCGGGGCGAGCTTGCCCGAGAAAGTTCGTGGCGATGTGCCCTTCAACGAGCGTCAGGCGATCCGGCGGGAGGAAAAAAAAGCCATTGCGCGGGTCGCTGCGGGCAGGATTCTGCCCAACGAGACGATTTTCCTCGATGCGAGCTCGACCGTGCTGACGCTGACCGAGTTTTTGCCCTTGGACATGCCGCTGACGGTGATCACCAACGCCCTCAACGTCGTCAATGCGCTCGCAGACCGGCCAAATCTCGACCTGATCTGCACCGGCGGCCTGCATGTGGCTAAGTCGCAGTCGTTTGTGGGTCTTGCTGCGGAGAAATCGCTACAGCGGTATCACATCCACCGTATGTTTCTATCGGGCGATGGGTTGCACCTGGAGCGGGGCTTGAGTGAGAGCAATTCGCGTCAGGCCTCCTTCAAGGAACGGGTCATCGCCAGCGCGGAAGATGTTGTGTTTTTGGCCGATCACAGCAAATTGGGGCGTAAGGCCTCGTATTTCTTTGGCGAGGCGGTTGATTTGAGCTGCCTCGTATCGGATGGGAAAGCGGACGCCGGGTTTGTGGCGGATTTGCAGGCGATGGGCGTGGAGGTCTTGTTGGGCGGGGTGGAGTGAGTGCTGTGCCGTGCATCGCGGGCTTGTGAAGCGAGGTGATGCGGTTTATCCAATGGGCGTGTTGATGTTGCGACATTTGGATGAGCTTGCTGGGCTGGATGAGCCTTTGCATTTGGCATTGGGGGTTTTTGATGGGGTGCATTTGGGGCATCGGGCGGTGATTACTGCGGCGGTGGAGGCGGCCAGGCGCGAGGGAGGAATGGCGGGACTGTTGACCTTTCATCCGCATCCGATCCGGGTAATCGCGCCGGGCAAGGCGCCGGCGATGATGCTAACGACGCTGGGGCAAAAGATGGATTTGGCCGGGGGGCTGGGGATTGAGTTTTTTGTGGCGCTGAACTTCGACGGCGAGATGGCGGCGATGGAGGCGGCGGATTTTCTTGGGCGCTTGTGTCGGGCCGAGGTGCGGACGATTGCGGTGGGCGAGGACTGGCGCTTTGGTCGTGGGCGATTGGGAGATGTGGCATTTTTGAAGGCCGAATCGCAGCGGCACGGGTACAGGCTGGTGGCGGTACCACCGGTGATGGCGGAGGGCGATCGGATCAGCAGCACGCGGATTCGCCAGGCGATTCGCGATGGAAATCTTGCGGCGGCCGAGCGGATGTTGGGTCGTGCGTACGCGGTGCGGGGCGAGGTGCTCAAGGGGGCGCAGCTTGGTCACCAACTCGGATTTCCGACGGCAAATCTCGCGGTCGCCGAGCTGCAGGTCCCACCCGATGGAGTGTGGGCCGTGCGGGCGAGGATCAATCACGGCGATTGGATGCCGGCGGTGGCGAATCTTGGTCTGCGGCCGACCGTTGGCGGCGAGCAACGCCTCTTGGAGGTGCATGTGCTGGATTTCGCCAAGGACCTTTATGGCTGCGATATTGAGGTCGAATTCCTCTGCCATCTGCGCGGCGAGCGAAAATTTTCCGGGCTGGATGAGCTCAAGGCCGCCATCGGGCGTGATGTGCAGGCGGTGAGGGGGTATTTTGCGGGTCGGGCAGAATCGTGATTTTTTCGATTGACGATGAATGAGTTCTTTTGAACACTCATCTCATGAACACCATTCATACGTTGATTGATCGTGTCTTGCCCTTGTTGGTCGACAAGCTTGGGATGCCGCAGCCGCGCAAGCCGGTGAGGGCGCGTCGGGTCGAGGTACAGCTGGAATTTGCCTGGGGTCGCAAAAGATGAAATTTCCGGATTTTGCGCTTACCCAAGTGGGGCCGATTCACTAGGCTGTCGGGCAAGCGTTCGAATGTTGATTTTTAGACCCAGGAGATGGATTCGGCCCGTGGTGGCGTGGTGGTGGGCGGCCTTGCTGTCGACCTCGATCCATGCTGAAGGCGTGGGTGCTCCAGATGAGGTGGCCTTGCGCGAACAGGCGCGGCGTTCGGTGGCGGTGCAGGAGGCTCAGGAATTGCTGTTGAAGGGTGATGAGGCGTATGCAGCAGGGAAATTTTCCGAGGCGGTGGAGGCCTTTGCGGGCGCGCGGGATTTGATCCCCGATGCGCCGCAGACGGCAGAATTGCGGACGGCGGCGACTGATCGATATGCCCAGGCGGCAATCGAGCAGGGTAAAATTTTATCGAGAAAAGGCGACATGGATGGTGCCAAAGCGCTGTTGGACAAGGTGCTCGCGGAAGGTGTTGCGCCGCGTCATGCGGGGGCTTTGGCGTTTCGCGCGCAGCTCGATGATCCGATCCGCAGCAATCCGGCGCTGAATGCCGAACACGCGAAGGATGTCGATGAGGTGAGGCGTTTGCTTTACACCGCGCAAGGGGCCTTTGATCTCGGGAAATTTAATGAGGCGATCCAGCGTTATGAAGAGGTGTTGAGGATCGATCCCACCAACAGCGCGGCGCGTCGTGGAATGGAAAAAACCGCCGCGGCCAAGAGCGGATATGCGGGGGCTGCCCGCGATGCCGCGCGTGCGGAAATGCTCGAAGAGGTTGATGCCTCTTGGGAGATACAAGTGCCTCCATCGGAGCAGGCGTCGGCTTTGCCTGAGCTAGGCGACGCGGGTTCTTTGTCAGAAGCGCTCAACCTTAAGGCGAAGCTCGATCAGATCATCATTCCAAGCATCGCGCTCGAGCAATCATCGCTGGACGAAGCTTTGGATTTTCTGCGGATCAAGACTGCGGAAAATGACACGATCGAGTCGGACGCCGCGCGCAAAGGCGTCAACTTCACGGTCAATCTCGGCGCGCCGGATTCTGAGGCGGCGAAGCGGATTCGTGCTTTGCGTTTTGATCTTCGTCTGACGCAGGTACCGCTTTCCAAGGTGTTGCGGTATCTGACTGAGATCACGCAGACCGATTTCAAGACCGATGAGTTTTCGGTGCTCATCACGCCGGCTGGATTTTCCTCCGACGAGCTTGTGGATCGAAGCTACCGTGTGCCTCCGGATTTTCTCAGCAGCTTGGGTAATGCTGCAGGTGTG
>CAIVXP010000054.1 GCA_903909905.1 Akkermansiaceae bacterium | reverse complement strand
GGAAATGGAAGGGTTTGCCATCCTGTGAAAGCGCCAGATAGCCGAAGGCCATGACGAGGCCGGGCACCGCGAGGGGAAGCATCACGACCGCATCGAGCAGGTTGCGTGATTTGAGGTCCGATCGCACCACCACCCATGCCACGCCGATGCCGATGGCTAAGGCAAGCAAGGTCGCGCAACCGGCATAGAGCAGGCTGTTTTGAATCGACGGCACGACCAGTCCGCTGCCAAGTGCCTCGAGGTAATGCCGGGCGGTCAACACATCGGGGATCACCGTGCCGTACCAGCGTTCGGCAAACGAAAGGAGGATCACGCCGAGGTGCGGCAGCGCGGCGAGCAAGAAAACCGAGAGGTAACACATCGCGCAGGCCAAGGCTTTCCATCCGCCGATGCGCGTGGCGTTGCTGCGCGATTTGGGTCGGGGCGCGGTGCCGAGCGGTGATCGGCCGATGACAAATTTCGAAAGCGCGAAAACCGCTGCGGCAACGATCAGCAACACCGTGGTGAGCGCGTAAGGAATCGGATTTTTATCAAGGCCCTTGATGCCATCGTAGATTTGCACCGATGCGGTGCGCGAGTAATCGAAGACCAGCGGCACGCCGAGTTCGGTGAAGGCCCAGATGAAAACAATCGACGCGCCCGCAAAGACGCCGGGCATCGCGAGTGGCAGAGTGATGCGGAAAAATCTTTTCCACGGCGGGCATCCGAGGTTTTCCGCCGCCTGCTCCATCGCCGGATCGAGATTCGACAGCGCGGCGGCGATGTTCATGTAAAGGATCGGGTAAAGGTTCAGCGCGATCATCGCGACGATGCTGATGAAGCGCCCCTCGGCGAGCCAGTCGAAGGGCGTGGCGGGATCCATCAGGCCGAGATGGATCAGCCCCGCATTGAGTGCGCCATTCACGCCGAGCATTTGTTTCACGCCGACCGCACCGACGAAGGGCGGCAGGATCATGGGGGCGAGGACTAGCACTGAGAGTGCGATCTTGCCGGCGAAGTTGTAGCGGTGACCGATGAGGGCGAGGGGAAACGCAATGGCGATCGCCGCCAAGGTCGACGCAAGCCCCAGCGCGAAGGAATTCCACAAACCCTCGCGGTAAATCGGATTGCGCAAAATCGCCGACACAAATTCGAGCGTGAAGCCATCTTTGCCTTCGAAGGCCTGCTTCACGATCATGCCTGCCGGGTAAATGAAAAACGTCGCAAACAAGGCAAACACCACGATGCTGATGAATAGGGCAGGCGCGCGTTTCATGGCTGGTTTCGTTCAGTGGCCGATGGTGGATTTCGCTTTGGCCAGTGCCTCGGCCTTGCGGTAGTTCGCGCGGAACCACTCGCCGATGCGCTCGGCGTGGGCTGCGGTTTGCAACGGGTCGGATCCATCGAAGGCCGGATCACCCTTCGCCGCAACGCTGTGGGGGATGATCGATACATCGGAAAAAACCGTCAGCGCGTCATCCGGCATGTTGGCATCGATCATCGCATGCCATGCGGATTTCATTTCCTCGTGCGAGTCGATGCACATCACTTTCACGAGTTGGCGAAGGGTGTTGAAGGCGGCACCGGTGAGCTCGCGTTGATAGGTGAAGTTTCCCGCGTCTTCATAGGGATGGATGCCGGGCATGGTCGATTGAGCGAGAATTTCGGGCGTGTAGACATCGCGGCGGATCGGTGTGCGGTGCAGCGCGCGCAGCTTGGGTCCGTGCTCGGTGCCGGGTAAGGCAAACCACAGTTGCTGCGCTTCACGGTTGAGGCAGAACTCGACGAAACGCTGTGCGATCTCGCTGTTGGGCGCGCCTTTGAGCACCGCGACCGGATCCGCGCTCAAGGTGGTGCCGCCCTCGGGTGCGATCCACACGACGCGCGGTTTGCCATCGGCGCTGCTGAGGTCGTGCGCAAAGGACCGCCCGTAGAAATCAATGCACATGCCAGCCGCGGCATTTCCTTGCCCAACATCCTG
>CAIVXP010000053.1 GCA_903909905.1 Akkermansiaceae bacterium | reverse complement strand
GGTCGCACGATGATTTCATGGTTCATCGGCATGGTCATGGTGCTATCCCTCATCTATGGCATCGGGGAACTCATCCTGGGGAAAATAGCCGTTGGCATTTCATGCCTTGCTCTTGCGATAGCCACGCTGTGGTGGACACTGATTCGCTTTAAGCAGGACTACGCAAGCGAATTCAAGGCCTATGAAAAGCAGGGAGGTGTTCCGGGAAATTCGACTGCTGAGAAACTAAACTAAGCTAGGGTCTTGATCGTGTGCTTGCGCTCTCAACCGAATACATCGTTGACCTCATCGATCGCCAAGCTCCTTCCAGGCCGATTCCGACTCCGATACCGCGCATGGCATCGAGATTAGTTGCTCGCTTCGCCGACTCTTTCACCCTAGGCATGTGGCATGGAAAATTCGCAGCGTTATTCGTGTGCCATCGTGACGGGGGCTTCATCGGGCTTGGGTGAGGAGTTTGCGTTGCAACTCGCTCCGCGCGTGGGGTGCTTGGTGTTGGTGGCGCGGCGCGGTGATTTGTTGGAAGATCTCGCGCAGCGGATCGGGCAGAAATTTTCCTGCGAGGTCGTCGTGCTGATGGCAGATCTTGCGTGTGGGGATCAGCGTGCGGCGTTGATTGCGGATTTGAAGGAGCGTGCCTTAGAGCCTGATTTGTTGGTCAACAACGCGGGGCTCGGGGATTACGGTGAATTTCACACGGCCGATTGGGAAAAGTTGCAGGCGATGCTGCGGGTGAACATCGAGGCGCTTGTCCACCTCACGCATGCCTTGGTGCCGGGGATGATCGGGCGTGAGCGCGCGGCGGTGATCAATGTGAGTTCGCTCGCGAGCATTTTGCCGATCCCGGATTTTGCGGTGTACGCGGCGACCAAGGCTTGCGTGACGAGTTTTTCCGAAGCCCTGCGCATCGAGCTCAAAGGGCATGGCATCAAGGTGCTTGCGCTTTGCCCGGGGCCGGTGCATACGGGGTTTGGTGAGGTGGCGAGGAGAGGGGAGAGCGCAAAAGGCATGCCCTCGCGCGGGTTGTTTTATGTCGCCAAGGAGCGGGTGGTCGCCGAGGCCTTTGAGGCTTTGGAAAAGCGGCGCGCGCGGGTGTTTCCCGGATTGCGCACAACCCTTGCGGCGCAGGTGTTTTCTCTAATGCCGATGGGACTGATGCGCTGGTGCATGTCGCGTCGGCCGAGGCGCTCGTGAGATGTGTCACTTCACGCCGATGGCGAGCAGCGTTTGGAAATGTGGTGGGGCGGGTTCGCGGTCGGCGACGATGGTTTCGATTTGATCGAAGCCCGCGCGTTCGAGCATTCGGGCAACGGTGCCTTCGGGAAATCCGAGCCAGCGGTCGCCGTAGAGTTCGCGTGCTTCTTCAAACTGGTGTTGCACGAGGTCGAGCACGATCAGGCGTCCGCCGCTTTTGAGCATGCGATAGGCTGCATCGACCGCACGCTGCGGGTGTTCGGCGTGGTGAAGGGCTTGGCTTAAAATTGCGAGATCGACCGAGCGTTCGCGGATCGGTGGTTCTTCGAGATCGCCGAGGCGGTACTCGAGGTTGGAGAGTCCGTTTTCGATGGCGAGCTTTTGACC
>CAIVXP010000052.1 GCA_903909905.1 Akkermansiaceae bacterium | reverse complement strand
CGTCTTCCGCGCCCGCAAAATCCAACGCTTCCTCACCCAGCCCTTCCACGTAGCGGAAGTCTTCACCAACGTCTCCGGCGTGCTCTGCTCGATCGAAGACACGGTCCGCGGCTTCGCCGAAATCCTCGACGGCAAGTGGGACGATGTGCCCGAAGGCAACTTCTACATGAAGGGCAGCATCGATTCAGTCTCGCGCGACTGAAGCAGTTAAAAGTTATCGGTTATCAGTTATTGGTGTTCCAAAACGGCTCATTCACCACCAGCAAACAACCCTTAACTTCTAACTCTTAACTTCTAACTCTACATCCACCATGCCCCTCCAACTCGACATCGTCACTCCCGAGAAGAAAGCCTTTTCGGCGCCCGTGGATCATGTGTACCTGCCGGGCGCGGATGGGGAACTCGGCGTGTTGCCGATGCACGCGGGGCTCGTGACCGCGCTCAAGCCGGGTGAACTCCGCTACCTTCACAACGGCCAGACCACCACGCTTGCGATCGGTTCCGGCTTTGCCGAAATCACCCAGGAAAAAGTCGTCGTCCTCACCGACATGGCGCTGGGCGAAGATGAGATCGACGAGAAAAGCACCGAAGAAGCGATCGAACGCGCTCAGGAAAAACTCAAGTCCGTCGATCACAGCATGGACGCCGAAGAGGTGGCCTACCTGCAGAGCGTGATCTCGAAGTCGACCGCCGCACTGCGCTTCAAACGCCGCGCCCATTGATCCGACGCCTGCTGCTCGGCGAATGTTTTAGAGCTGCACATCGGTCAGATGCCGCCTGCGCAAATTTGATGATTTGACGCGTATTTTTTTCACGTCATTGCAAAAACACAATGACTCGGTTCATATGGGACTGCCATGAGCCAGCCCCCCACCACACACGCCGCCCTCGCATCATGGGTGGCGGAAGTCGCCGCCCTCTGCACGCCCGCTGCCATCGAATGGTGCGACGGCTCGCAGGCGGAATGGGATCGCCTCACCTCGTTGATGGTTGAACGCGGCACCTTCACCCGCCTCAATCCCGATAAACGCCCGAACTCATTTCTCGCGCGCTCAACGCCGTCCGATGTCGCACGCGTCGAGGACCGCACTTTCATCTGCTCAAAACGCCCCGATCAAGCAGGCCCCACCAACCACTGGGCCGACCCCACCGAAATGCGATCCACGCTGCGGGAAAAATTCAAGGGCTCCATGAAGGGCCGCACGATGTACGTGATCCCGTTCTGCATGGGCCCGCTCGACTCCCCGCTGGCGAAGATCGGCTTTGAGATCAGCGATAGCCCCTATGTGGTCGCAAACATGCGCATCATGACCCACATGGGCAGCGAGGTGCTCAAGCGCCTCGAGGATGAAGCAGCCGGCCGCATTACCAAAAAACGCGACGGCCACGGCACCTTCATTCCCTGCCTGCATTCGGTCGGCGCGCCGCTGGAAGCGGGCCAGAAGGATTCCACATGGCCATGCAACGAGGAAAAATACATCGTCCATTTTCCCGAGACCCGCGAGATCATGTCCTATGGCTCGGGCTACGGCGGCAACGCCCTGCTCGGAAAAAAATGCCTCGCGCTGCGCATCGCCTCCAACATCGCACGCGAACACAAGTGGATGGCCGAGCACATGCTCATCGTCGGCGTGAAGGAGCCCAACGGCGAAAAAACCTACCTCGCCGCCGCCTTTCCCTCGGCCTGCGGCAAAACCAACCTCGCGATGCTTATCCCACCAAAGTCGTATCAGGAAAAAGGCTGGGAAACCACCATCGTCGGCGACGACATCGCATGGCTATGGCCTCACGAGGACGGCAAACTGCACGCCATCAATCCCGAGACCGGATACTTCGGCGTCGCGCCCGGCACATCGTACGACACGAACCCGCGGGCGATGGAGTCGATCAAGGCAAATTGCATCTTCACCAATGTCGCGCTCACCGACGATGGCGATGTCTGGTGGGAAGGCATGACCAAAGAAGCGCCCGCGCACCTGATCGACTGGACCGGCCAAGACTGGACGCCGGATTGTGGTCGCGTCGCCGCCCATGCCAACGCCCGCTTCACCGCGCCGGCGGGACAGTGCCCATCGGTCGATGCCGAATGGCAAAATCCTGATGGTGTGCCGATCGATGGCATCGTCTTTGGCGGACGCCGCGCAACTACGATGCCTCTAGTATTTCAAGCATTCAACTGGAGCCATGGCGTGTACCTCGGCGCGACGATGGGGTCGGAAACCACCGCCGCCGCCTTTGGCCAGATCGGCAAAGTGCGCCGCGACCCGATGGCGATGCTGCCATTTTGCGGCTACAACATGGGCGAATACTTCGGCCACTGGCTTGAGATGCGCCGCTACCTCACCCACCTGCCGCGCTTCTTTCATGTGAATTGGTTCCGCAAAGACGAAAACGGAAAATTCCTCTGGCCCGGATTCGGCGAAAACATGCGCGTCATCGACTGGATCGTGAAACGCTGCAATGGCCATGCCGCCGGTCACGAAACACAAATCGGTTGGACGCCCTCGCTCGAGGATTTCAACATCGAGGGCCTCGAAGGCTTCGGCGAAGGAGGCTTCCACCAAGCCATGGCCTTCAACCGCTCGGAGTGGAAAGCAGAACTGGTCAGCCAGGCGGAATTTTTTATCGACCTCTACGACCACCTACCCAAAGAGCTGGTCTTCCAACGCGAGCTGCTCGCCGCACGCCTGGCGTGAACCCGATATCGAAAGTTGAAACCACGAAATTCACGAAAGGCATGGAATTCTATTCCTTACCTGTTTCACCATTTTGGAGAGGCTAAGCTTTCTCTTAGGGACTTATTATTTCGTGTTGTTTCGTGCCTTTCGTGGTTCCTGTTTCGGAATCTCGCGATCAAATCTACCCTGCGCGCTGCAGCAACCAGCCGATCAACAAAACCTGCGGCGTAGAAATCAGCGGCAAGGCAAGCGCCGCCTTCCATGATCGAGTGGTCTCACGCAGGCTCAGCAATTCGGTGTAATCGGTCGCCGCGCCAGCCATCAAAAACACAAAGGCATTCCCCGGCGCATGCGCGCGCGTGAGGATGTCGGCGGCGATCGGCGAGGAACCTTCGGAACAAACTTCGATCAAGCTCGTGGCGAGTAGCGTAAGAAACAATCCGGCGATCGATGGGCCAAACCATTCGGTGAAGGACGCCTCGGGCACCAAAGCCCGCACCAAGGCTGCCAACACAAAGCCAAACAAAATCCACCGCAACACCATACGCGACCCGGCAAGTCCTTCGCGCGCAAGTTTCAGGTAATTCAACCAACCCGGCTTGAGCGATGCCAACACGCCCTTGACCGCCGACCCGATGCGATACCCTTCAGGCAGATCCGTCGCATTCGGATTCGCAGGGATTTTCCCCGCGATCACCAAACGATCGACAATCCACCCGGTCACGATCGCGACCAAGGCGGAAAGCAAAATGAATGCGATCATCCATTTCCAGCCGATCAATGCCGCAAGGATCAGCGTCAATGAAAGCGAGTTCCACGGACTCGCAATGAGAAAGGCAATGGTCTGACCCAACGAAGCCCCCCGTTTGTACAAGCCCATGCCGACCATCAGGATGCCATGATTGCATAGGTCGAGCATCACGCCCGCACCGACCGCGCGAAAAAGCCCCGACAAGGTTCCACCCTTGCCGAGCACCGCAGCGACCAGCTCACGCGGAAAACGCCCGATCACCGCCACCGCCACAATTCCAAAAAGCAATCCCCACCACGCACGACTCAACAACTCCGCGCAACCGTGACCATAAGTCATCAACCACTTCGGCGCCGCCGGAAATAGAAAATGCACGGCAATGCCCAAAGCGAACAACAGGCCAGATCCCCACAGCAGCCAGTCTGCCCGGGATTTGCCCTGGTCACCGCAGCACGAAGACTCGGCACTCGGCCCGCTCGGTTTGGACTGGCAACATGTTTTCGATTCCATGCCACCAATGTAGCGCCCGCGTCCGGCTTGTCCAATCCGCGAAGAAGCAAGCAGCCATCGTTCGTTTTCATTTCTGCTACCATCTTGCCAAGCCGAACGGCATGCATACCATCAGCTCCATCGTGTTTCAAAAACGCTTGGAAATGGTATTTCGATACGGTGTGGCCATCGCGGCTTGCACGCTCGTTGCCTGCGAATCCAGCCACGAGCAAGCCCAACGCGAACTCAAGTCTCTCGGCATTGACGGCAACACGAAATCGCTAGCCAACGCTCTTGTTCAGAACAATCTAAAGCTCGCCGCCTTGTTGCTCGAAAGCGGTGTTACCATTTCACAAGGCGACACATCCAAACCCACGCCGCTGGCACTTGCACTTCAGCGTCGCGACGCAGCAATGCTTTACATGCTGCTCAACGCGGGCGCCAACCCGAACGAAAAAATTACGGGTAAAGGCTGCGTGCTCAGCATGGCGATTGAGGCGGGTGATTTCACACTGGCAAACCTCCTCCTTGCCTCGGGTGCCGATCCAAACAGCGTGACCGCCGATGGCGAAAAAGTGCTCGTCCATGCGATTCGCAATCGCCATGCACAAATCGTTTCCAACCTCATTCAAGCAGGGCCAGATCCGAACCTTCGCGATCTTAAAGGTAATCCGTTGCTGCATGTCGCGCTGGATGCCGGCGATCGCACCACCACCGAAGAGCTGCTCAAAATCGGCGCCAACCCCGCGCACGACGACGCCCGCGGCGAAACGGCCCTTCACAAGATCATCGACCAGCGATGGGACAAGCTGATCCCCACCATGATCGCCGCCGGGGCGAATTTGAATGCCTGCAATCGCGATGAGTTGAGCCCGCTGTGCAAGGCCGTTGTAATCGACGACACCACGCTGGTGGCATCGCTGATCGAATGGGGCGCGGATCCAAATCTGCAAACACCAAAGGGCAACACGCCGCTTGCCGAAGCTGTAAACCGGGGACAGGAGGAAATCATTGCGACCCTTTTGAATGCCGGCGCAAATCCATTCCTTGCAAGAACGGGATCACAAAAATCATCCGCATTCGAAATCGCCATGCGCAAAGACGATCCTCGTCTAGTCGGTCTCATGATCGACCGCGACATCATCCCCCCCGGCGGATGGGCACCCATGCTTGAGGAGGCATTTCACAGGGGCGACATCAAAAAAGCCCGCCTACTCTTTTCGCGTGGAGTAAGGCCACCAAAATCAGGCCATCAAACTCGCTTCATCGAACAAGCTACGCGCAAGGGCATGGCTGACTTCGTAAAACTTTTCCTCGATTACAATTTGCCCGCTGGACGCGCGCTTGAGGAAGCCTGCTCACGCGGCGATGATGAAATGGCAAGCCTGCTTATTGCCTGCGGTGTGCCGGCAAATGTCACTCGCATCCCCACCCGCAGCACTCCACTCGGGCTCGCCTTGCGCGGATCCCATGACGCGATTGCCGAGATGCTAGTGCTTCATGGTGCGGATCCAAACCTGATTCTGCCCGAAGGCCAATCCGCATTTCATCTCGCCATCACCCGCGGCTGTGACCGTGCTCTGCGTCGCATCGTTGCTTCGGGAGTGGACCCCAACACGCCGTTCATTCAGCCGATTTCGCCGGAGTTTCTCAAACTGGTTCGTGAGGGCGCGATGCGGCATGCACTCAAATACGATCAAGGTGCAACGCCGATCATGCTGGCCGCCGATTCGGGCAATGTGGCCACCGCCCGATGCCTGCTCGATGCCGGAGCGAAAACAAATTCCCGCACGCGGCTGTCGTGCTACTACCCAATTCACTTCGCCGCATACCGCAGCGATGTCCGCATGATGCGGCTGTTTCTCGGCAGGGACCCCCATCGCGAAGAACGACGTATCGAGATCAGCCTCGGGCGACAAACGGCCCACCTCTACGACGCGGCCGGCAACGAGTTGTTTTCGACGAAAGTCTCAACCGGACGCAAAGGTTTCAGCACGCCCGCCGGTGAGTTTGTGATCACCAACAAACACCGCGTCTGGACCTCCACGATCTACCACTCGAGCATGCCTTATTTCCAACGACTCAACTGCGGTGACTTCGGCCTTCATCAAGGATACCTCCCCGGCTATCCCGCCTCTCACGGCTGCATACGCCTGCCATCACAGAATGCCGCAAAATTGTTTGCCATGACAGATACCGGCGACCGCGTGCGAATCGTGCCATGAACAATTGGGCGCGATGCGCATCTTCATCCCTGTTTCTCCAACCACTCCAAGCGCCTTGCCAATTTCGCCTGCCTCATCTCATTGGGCTCTGGATAAAGGATCGGATACCATGCGCTCATCACCGCCGCGCGCGCGATCATGCAGTGATGAAGTGAATCGGCGTTGATCTCACCGCCCGCCTCGACATACGCGGCAAGAATGCCGTCGGCATGCGCGTTGTCCTCATCAAGGATTCGCGCGTTCCAAATGATCGATGCCAGATCCCACTCGACCGGACCCAGAAAAGTGTCCTCCCAATCGGTGCACAACAAACCAATCGTGGTGTTGAGCAGATTGCCCGGATGTGCATCGCCGTGCAGTGGCTGAGAGGAAAATGCCGCCAGCGCCTTGGTCGATGAGTCGAGGCGATTGCGCAGCAACTCGATCGTCGCGCGAGGAAAATGCCTGCCCTCTTCCAGCGTATCAAGCAACGCGAGGCTCTCAGTCAAAATCGCAAGCTCAGGCAGCTCTCCATCAAAGCCGCGCAACAAATCATGACATTGAAAAAGCGTCCGGCCGATCGCCCGAGGCTCCGGCTCCTTATCGGTCACGCTTACAAATTGCCAAAAGTTAAGCGTGTGGCCGAGGTGCACATGCGGCCCGGGCG
>CAIVXP010000051.1 GCA_903909905.1 Akkermansiaceae bacterium | reverse complement strand
TTCTGGTGGTACAACATGCACGCGGCGGTGGATTTCTCCATCACGCCAAGGCCGCTCTATCCGGCCGACGGACGCAAGGTCTTCGACATCCACACGCAGCCGATGCTGCTGCGCGACGAACTCAAACACGACCTCGGCGATTTTCCGTTTCCCTCATTCTGGGGTCCGGCGGCGGGCATCGCATCATCCGAATGGATCGCCTCATCCGCGAAGTGGATCGAAGAAAAACATTCGCCAACGCTGAGCTTGGTTTATCTGCCGCATCTGGATTATTCGCTGCAAAAGCTCGGCCCGCATGCGCCGGAGATCCCCGCCGAGCTGCAAAAAATCGACCGAGTCGCGAGCGACCTCATCGCGTTCTATCAATCTCGCGGCGTGCGCGTGATCGTGCTCTCCGAGTACGGCATCTCGCCGGTGAGCCGACCGGTGCACCTGCACCGATTGTTTCGGCAAAAAGGTTGGCTCTCGCTCAAAAATGAACTCGGCCGCGAAACTCTCGACTGCGGTAGCTCGCGTGCCTTTGCGATCGCCGATCACCAAGTCGCGCATGTTTATGTGAACGATCCGAGCATCCGCGATGAAGTGCGTGCACTGCTCGAGCAAACGCCGGGCGTCGATGAGGTGAGGTTGCCGCGCGAGCTCTGGAGCGATGGTATTGCTACCGAACGCGCGGGCGACTTTATCGCGGTCGCCAAGCCCGATGCGTGGTTCACCTATTACTTTTGGAATGATGATGAAGTCGCGCCCGACTACGCCCGCACCATCGACATCCACCGCAAGCCGGGCTACGACCCCTGCGAACTTTTCATCGACCCTAAGCTGCGATTTCCAAAACTCAAAATCGCCGCGTTTCTACTGAAGAAAAAACTCGGCCTGCGGGGTTTGCTCGATGTGATCCCGCTCGACGCCACCTGCGTGAAAGGCTCGCACGGGCGTGACAAGGTGCCGGCTGACGAACGCCCGGTGCTGATCGGCGCCGGCTCCGCGGTGCTGTGCGCCGAGGACATTCATCGGATCATCATCGATGCGGTGAAGGGGGCATAGGGCAAGCGATGCGCGCGAATTTGTCATTTCACATGCGGTCGGATCGTGCTTGAGTGGGGTAATGACGCTCGCCAGCAAAATCACCGTCAGCCGGATCGTGCTGATCCCGGTGTTTGCGATGCTCGCATGGCGCTATGGCCAATCGGTAGCCGCGGGCGAAGCGAACGAATTACTGCGCTGGTGGGCCTTGGCAGTTTTTCTAGTCGCTGCAGCAAGTGATGGTATCGATGGTTGGATCGCTCGGCGTTTCAATCAGAAATCCGATTTCGGTGCCTTCATCGACCCCATCGCCGACAAGGGCCTGATGCTGACCGGCGTGGTGATGGCGGGCATGTTTGATTGGGGGGCAGTCGGATGGCGTTTGCCGCTCTGGTATGTCGCATTAGTCTTTTTGCGCGAAGCGGTGATCCTCGGCGGCATCTGCGTGCTTTGGTCAAAACACCGGCATGTCGCGATGGCGCCGCACTGGACGAGCAAGCTTTGCACGGTGCTTCAAATGTTCGCACTCGGTTGGGTGATGCTTCGCGTGCCACTGTTTTCCCCGGCACTCGCCTGCATCCCCGCAGCGTTGCTCACGCTTTGGTCGGGCATCGAATATTTTCGTCAAGGCCGGCGGATTTTGCGTATGTAGAAGTGCTGGTTTCCTTGCGCGGCAGGGAGCCATCGCGCAGAAGTCATGACAGTCTGCTTTCAAAGTCCTCGTAACGAAATTCGCGAAGGACTTCGATGCTTCCGTCTTCGTGCTGCAGCGCGATCGAAGGGTGCTTGACGCCGTTGAAGGTGGTGGTCTTGACCATTGTGTAGTGGGCCATGTCGTCGAAGACCAGCGTGTCGCCAACTCGCAGGGCGCGCGGAAAAGAGTAGTCGCCGATCACATCGCCAGCCAAGCAGGTTGGCCCGCCGAGCCGGTATGTGTGCGAAGCTTCGAGCGATTTGGGGATCGCTCCGGGCGCGGATGGATCTGCAGCAAGATGGTAGTTTTCTTGGCTCAGCATCACGGCAGGCTTGTCATCGGAAGCTGCGGGGTCGACGAGAAAAACGTCGGGCCGGTAAGGCATTTCCATCACATCGGGCATGTGCGCGGTGGCCGAAATCGACAGGATCGCAAGCTTGTGTCCGCTGGATTCGAAAACATCCATCACGGTGGCACGCAACACTCCGCTGTGAATTGCGACTGCCTCGCCGGGTTCGAGCCAGACCTCGACGCCAAACTTTGCGCGCGCTTCGCGCACGAGTCGGATCAACCGCTCGCGGTCGTAGAATGGCTTGGTGATCCAGTGGCCTCCGCCCATGTTGAGGTAGGTGAATTGTGGCGAGCGCAGCAGGCGGCCAAACTTTTCATCCACCGCTTCCAGCGTTTTTTCTAGGTCATCAGAATTCTGTTCACACAGGGTGTGAAAGTGGAGGCCTGAAAGCCCGGTGAGGTCGGCGCCGGCGAGTAGATCTGCTGTGATGCCAAGGCGTGAGCCGGCGACGCACGGGTCGTAGATGGGCGTCTGGCCGGTGGAGCACTCGGGATTGATGCGCAGGCCGCATTGCAGATCTCCGTTCAGAAACCGGGGATGCGCCATCACCTGTTCTCGAAACCGAAACCATTGGGAAAGTGAGTTGAAGTCGAGATGGTGGGTGAACTCGCAGAGCGCCGCGATGTCCGTCTCGTCATATGCCGGTGAGTAAGTGATGACATGCTTGCGGAAGTGCTCGCGTGCCAGCCGCGCTTCCCACAGGCCCGATGCGCAGCAGCCATCAAGGTCATCGCGCAGATAGGGGAAAGCCTTCCAACAGGAAAATCCCTTGAGTGCCAGTACCAGATGGCACCCCGCCGCCTCTTTCACTTGACGGAGAATGGCGCTGTTGCGTTTCAGGGCGGCGATGGAAACAACAAACATGGGAGGTGTGGGAATCAAGGCCTAAACACCCCGGCGGTCGAGCGGATTTTCGACGAAACAGCCGGGTTTGATACAATCATGGTTGCATTCTGGCGCGTCATGCGCACCATATTCAGCGCCCATATTCAAATTTGATTTCCCAACATATCCATGAAAATTAGCAAACACCAGTTCACTAACGAAGAAGTCGTGCTCGATTTCCACGAATACGAAGGCTGCGAATTCACCAACTGCCGCTTTGTCGTGCTCGGCTACGGCGCCTTCGCGCTCAACCAGTGCGAAGTGAAAAACTGCGAGTTCACCTTTGCAGGTCCGGCCGCCAGCGTCGTGCAAACGATGGCCACGATCTACCACAGCCTCGGCGAGCAAGGCCGCAATCTCATTGAAGGCACCTTCGAGCAGATCCGCAACGCGGGCGGCAACAAGCCGGCTTGAGCGACGGGTCCTTTGACCCATTGATCACAGGCTGGCAAAAAATCGGCATCGACCACCGTCGGTCGATGCCGCAGCATCACGCATGGCCCGAATCGGTGAGCGTGCGTTGTTGAAGGTCCTGAGGGAAAAATCCTTCGGGTTGTATCTCGACGGTGGCGACGGGCTTGGCGAAATCCTGCTGCCGCGCCGCGAAATGCCGGCAAGCTGGGAAATCGGCCATCCGCTCGATGTGTTCATTTACCGCGATTCCGAAGATCGGCCGGTTGCGACGACGAAGTCACCCAAGGCGCTGCCGGGAACATTTGCCCGCCTTCAATGCGTCGCGGTCACGGGCGTCGGCGCATTTCTCGACTGGGGTCTCGCCAAGGAATTGCTGGTGCCTTTTCGCGAACAAAAATCCCGCATGGAGCCCGGTAAATCCTACCTCGTTCACGTCCATGTCGACGAGGCATCTGGTCGCATTGTGGCCTCGACGCGCTTGTCGCGCTTTCTCGACCTCAGCCAATCCAACTACGAGCCAGGAGATGCGGTGGAGCTCGTTGTTTTTGGCAAGACGCCGCTTGGCTACAAGGCAATCATCAACGGCACTCATAGTGGGCTGCTTTTTTCTGAAAGTGTTTTCCAAGAACTCCAGGCTGGTGAACGCGTCAATGGTTACATCGTCCGTGTCCGTGACGACGGGAAAATCGATCTCAGCCTCCACGCGCCCGGTCGCGACAAGGTCGATAGCCTCGAGGAGCGGATTCTTGCTGAGCTCAAAGCCCGCGGTGGCTTCTGGGCAATTGGCGACCACAGCCCGGCCAGCGAAATTCACGATGAACTCGGCGTGAGCAAACGCACATTCAAACAGACCCTCGGTGCCTTGCTTAAGAAAAGGGCCATCCTCATTGAGCAGAAGGGGATACGGATCGCAGGCTGACCCTCCGGAGCCCGATTCTTGCACTTTCATTTTCACCGGCATTCGCCTATCCTCTGCCGATGATTCGCCGCGCCTTGACCGCTCTACTGCTGGCATGCACGCAATTGGTTGCCCAAGAGCCCACGCCTGCGGCCGATGTGGTGCCATTGGTCGAGCCCTTGCCGGCTTCCGAGACGGCCACTGTGATCGGCAACGCCCCCGCGGCCCCTGCTGTGCCGCTTGTGCCACCTACCGAATCCACCCCAAGCCGCGTTTCGGTGCTGGGCTATCACGACTTTTCCCCCACGCTTCCCGAAACCGAAATGCGGATCCGCACCGAAAAGTTCCGCTGGCAGATGCAGGCACTGCGCGACCGCGGAATCACAGTGATTTCACTCGCTGATTTCATCGCATGGAAAAAAAACGATGGCAGCAAGGTGCTTCCCGAAAAGTCCGTACTCATCACCATCGATGATGGTTGGAGATCGGTCTACACCGATGCATTCCCGATTCTTCGGGAGTTCAATTATCCATTCACGCTGTATCTCTACAAAAACTATGTCGATCGTGGCGGCAAATCGCTCAGCTCGGACATGATCCGTGAAATGATCGCGGCTGGCGCGACGATTGGCAGCCACTCGGTGAGTCACCCTTACCCAAAAGTGGTGAAAAACCAAAAGCGTCAGGGTCCAGAAGTTTATAACGCCTTTTTGCAAAAAGAGCTCGGCGAATCGAAACGCTTTTTGGAATCAAAGTTTGCGGTGCCGATCGAAACCTATGTCTATCCTGGCGGATTTTTCACTCCGGAGATGTTTCCGATCGCAAGGGAAAACGGCTATACCCACATGTTCACGGTGATGCCGGGCAAGGTCACATTCTCGTCGCCGAATGAAAAATTGCCGCGTTACATCATCCTCGGCAGTCATGACCACATTTTTGAGCTCGCGACCAACTTCAACGAGTCAGCAGTCGGCCCCGCAGAAAACATTCCCATTCATCCTCAGACGCTTGCTTATCCGGTGAAGCCTGAATCGGGCGAGACGATCACTTCACGCATGCCGGTAATTTCTGCCGATCTCTCAAAGGTCGAGAACCTTGATCCATCGACACTTGTGATGCGGGTTGCGGGATTCGGCGCTGTGCCGGCTGTCTTCGACGCTCAAACCCGAACGTATGCATGGCAGGTGAATCGCCCGCTGCGTCAGCCGCATTGCCTTGTTTCGATCACATGGAAAGACGCTGTTGGAAATCCGCCTGTTTCTCCACTCGAATGGTCGTTTAAGCTCGACCAGTCGGCCGCCTACTTGGGCGAGCCATGAACTTAGTTTTTACCTCCATTTCCCATGTTTTCATCACTCGCCGACAGCCTCGATAAAACCTTTCGCAACCTTCGCGGCGTGGGCCGCATCTCGGAAAAAAACATCACCGACGCACTGCGCGACATCCGCATCGCACTGCTTGAAGCCGATGTGGAATTCGCCGTTGCCAAGGACTTCATCGCCAAGGTGAAGGAAAAGGCGATGGGCGAGGATGTGTTCAAGTCGATCAAGCCCGGCGAACAAATCGTCAAAATTTTCCACGACGAACTCGCCGAACTCCTCGGCGGCAATCAGTCGCCACTCGATCTGAATCCGCCCGCGCGCATCCTGATTTGCGGCCTCAACGGTGCAGGCAAAACCACGACCTCCGCAAAGTTGGCCAATCGCCTCAAACGCGAAGGCCGCCGCCCCTTGCTCATCGCTTGCGACCTCTACCGTCCCGCAGCGATCGACCAACTCGCCACGCTCGCCAAGCAAATCGATGTGCCATGTTTCACACCGCAAGCCGGCGAAAGCGATGTGGTCAAGGTCGCCCGCGAAGCGCTCGCATGGGCGGAAAACCAAAATGGCACCGTCCTGATTTTCGACACGGCCGGCCGCCAAGAGATCGACGAGAAACTCGTCGCCGAACTCAAGCGCCTGCACGATTTCATCCAACCAAAGGAAACCCTCCTCGTCGCCGACTCCGCCACCGGCCAACAAGCGGTCTCGGTCGCCAAGCATTTCGATGAAGCAGTCGGCATCACCGGCATCATCCTCACTAAGCTCGATGGTGACGCCCGCGGCGGCGCGGCACTCTCGATGCGCGCGGTCACCGGCAAGCCGATCAAGTACGCCGGCGAAGGCGAAAAGCTCGATCAACTCACCGAGTTCCACCCCGACCGCATGGCCGACCGCATCCTCGGCATGGGCGACATCGTCGGCATGGTCGAGCAAGTCGCCGCCAAGGTCGACGAAGCCGATGCGGCGCGCTCGATGCAGCGCATGCAGGAAGGGAAATTCGACTTCACCGACTTCCTCGACCAGATGCGCATGATCCGCAACCTCGGCCCACTCGACGGTCTGCTCGGCATGATGCCCGGATTCAACAAAATCAAAAAACAACTCCCCGCCGGCGCACTCGACACAGGAAAAATCAAACGCACCGAGGCAATCGTGCTCTCGATGACCCACGAGGAACGCCGCCGCCCGGAAATCATCAAAGGCTCACGCCGCCAACGCATCGCTACCGGATCGGGCACCTCGCTGATGGAGGTGAATCAGCTCATCAAGCAGTTCGGCGAAATGCGCAAGATGATGAAGTCCCCTCACAAGATGAAAAACATGATGCGCCAAATGGGTGGCATGCCAGGTATGAAAGACATGATGAAAGGCCTCGGGGGGAAGCTTCCTTTCTAATTTTCCCACCACCAAAAATCTGAAAACGGAAAGCTTTTACATCTGCGGCCCCACCGCTTCGGGCAAGTCGGCGTTGGCGATTGAATATGCCCGTAAGCTCGATGGTGAGATCGTCAATGCCGATGCGTTCCAACTATACCGCGGTCTTGAAATTGTGAGCGCTGCGCCGTCAACGCAGGAGCGCGAGCTTTTGCTGCATCACCTCTACGGCGTGTTGACGCCGCAGGAATCTGCCAACGCCGGCAGTTACATGCGCCTCGCCGAACTGGTGATCGACGAAATCAAAAGCCGCGGCAAAACGCCGATCGTTACCGGTGGCTCGGGTTTGTATTTGAAGTTTCTGACGCACGGCCCCGCACCCTTGCCGAGCGGTGACGAAAAGCTTCGCGCCGAACTCGACACGCGGTCGCTTGATGACCTCGTTGCGCAACTGCGCGCGCTCGATCCGCTCGAAGCGTCGCGCACCGACTTGCAAAACCGCCGCTATGTCGAACGCGCGCTCGAAGTCTGCCTCATCACTGGAGAAAAAATTTCCAAGCTTCGCGACCAGTGGGAACAAAAGACCCGCGAGGTGTCGCAGCATTTGCGCGGCATCGTCATCCAACGCAGCCGCGCCGACATTCACCAACGCATCGCCGCAAGAACCCGCGCAATGCTCGAGGGTGGCGCGATCGAAGAGGTCGCCGCGCTCGGCACGATTTCGGAAAATTGTTCCAAGGCCATTGGCATTCGCGAGATCCGCGCGCTCATTGCCGGCGAGATTGATTGCGCGACTTGCGAGGAGCTGATCAATGCCGCGACGCGCCAGTACGCCAAGCGCCAGGAAACATGGTTCCGCCGCGAGACATGGCTCACGCCGGTCGAGGCTTGATCGCGGCCCGCGAAACTTGGTGCTTGCGGCAATCATCATGCAGGCGAAATTCACCGCGTGATCATTGAGGCCGATGCCGCCGCCGAACGACTCGACGCATTTCTTGCCAGCCGTTTGCCGGACCTCTCGCGCTCGCGCATCCAGGCGCTGATCCGCGAGCAGTACATCATCGTCAATGACGAGCCCGCGAAGCCGCGCGATGCGGTGAAGCCCGGCGATCGCATTGCCATCGCGCTGCCCGAAGCTGTGCCGCTTGATGCCGCACCGCAGGACATC